>CAJUEB010000018.1 GCA_910585135.1 uncultured Eubacteriales bacterium | reverse complement strand
CGCAGCAAAATACCAAGTATATCTGTTCGTCGGCAAGGGAAGCGACGGTAACGCACGTTCTCAATATGCTGATTTCGAAGCTGACGAGAGCTGATATCCAGTCAACGATCACGCCTGACGAGGGCAGGAACGTTCCATGGCACATCTATAACATCGAAGCGACGGATAATGCGAAGCAGACGCTTCTTGGCCTTGACGGTTTGATGGAAATGGTTGAGCTGAAAATGGATGGACCTCTCGGAGAAAAAGCGAGGGAGATTAAGGAAAAGGCGCTCCTCTTCATGGAAGAAATCGTTGAGGTTGGCGGCTATTTCCAGGCTGTGCAGGAAGGCTTTTTCGTTGATTCCGCCGAGTACCCGGAACGAAACGGTGATGGTATCGCCAGGAAGATCGAAGGCGGCGTAGGCTATGGATATATCTTCGAGCGGGAAGACGACTACATGGCTCCTGTAACGGCTCACTTCGGCTACAATAACGTGGAACAGTATGGCGGCGATCCAGAAGATCCGGCGGCATTGATCGGCGGCTGTACGTTTGAAGATAGAAGCAAGATCGTTTATATCGACGAGCTGGAGGAAGAGGATACGGTAGCGACCAGGCTGGAAAAGGTAGCAAAATATCATGACGGCGAAGCGTTGATTCCAGAAATGGAATGGTGCGGGGATGGGATCGTGATGCTGACCATGTGCGTTCCGACCCACGTGCGGGCTGCTGAAGCGGCTGCGCTGGAAATCGGCAAGGAATTAGGCCTGGAAGATCCTGAAGTAATCAGCAAAGAAGTTCTTCAGGAAGCGGAAGGAACGAGAATCGAAATGAAGGGTAAGCTCACCTTTGATATCGATCCGAATACACTTGAAATCCCACCTGAACCGCATCATTTAGATGATGATACGCTCTTTAAGGAATTTGCGGAGCATCCGATGCAGGTGGTATGCGGAACGGTCGGGGAAGACGAACACTCCGTAGGGCTGCGTGAAATCATCAATATCAAGCATGGCGGAATCGAAAAATGGGGCGTTAAGGTAGAGTATCTCGGTACTTCCGTGCCGGTTGAAAAGCTGGTTGATGCGGCAGTCGAACTAAACGCCGATGCGATTTTGGCATCCACGATTATTTCACACGACAATGTTCACTATAAGAACATGAAGCGGATTCACGAGCTGGCAGTAGAAAAGGGCATTCGTGATAAGGTTATCATCGCGGCAGGCGGTACGCAGGTCGTTCCAGAGGAAGCGAGAAATACAGGAATTGATGAAGGCTTTGGCAGGGATTCCCATGGAATTGACGTCGCAACCTTCTTAGCAGAGGAAGCGATGAGACGCCGAGGCGAGCTGTAAAGAAATAAAGGAAGGTATCATGAAAGTAGACGTGCTGGTGGCCGAAATCGGCTCGACAACGACAGTTGTCAATGCATTCAAGGATATCGATACGGAAAACCCGGTTTTCTGGGCGCAGGGGCAAGCCCCTACGTCTGTCCTGGAGGGCGACGTGCGAATCGGGCTGCAAGGAGCGATCGATGACCTTTGCAAGAAAATGAATATCGACAAGCTGGAATATGAAGAAATGCTGGCAACATCATCTGCGGCGGGTGGACTTAAAATGACGGTTCACGGGCTCGTCTACGATATGACGGCACGGGCGGCAAAAGAGGCCGCGCTCGGCGCCGGTGGGATCATCCACTATGTGACTGCGGGCAAGCTCAGGCGGACGGATATCGCGAAAATCAAGGAAATCAAGCCGAACCTGATCTTAATCGCAGGCGGGGTTGATTACGGCGAGCGGGATACTGCGCTGGACAATGCGGAGATGATCCGGAGCATGGGGCTTCATGTTCCAGTGATCTATGCGGGCAATATTGAAAACCAGGAGGAAATGAAGCTGATTTTCGATGCGGAAAGCGGGCAGAAGCTTTATAACGTAGAGAATGTTTACCCGAAGATCGATGACCTCAATGTAGAGCCATGTCGCAAGGTGATCCAGGATGCTTTTGAGGAGCACATCATCCATGCGCCGGGCATGGAGCATGTCAGGGATATGGTAAATGGTCCGATCATCCCAACGCCGGGGGCAGTGATGGAATGTACGAAGCTGCTGTATGATTATTTGGGCGACCTGATCGTTCTCGATGTGGGCGGCGCAACGACAGACCTTCATTCCGTGGCAACCGAATCCGATCAGGTGGCGCGGATCATGATCGCGCCTGAACCAAAGGCAAAGCGTACTGTGGAAGGCGATCTGGGTGTTTATGTCAATCGGATGAAGGTGATCGAATCCATCGGGGAGGAAAAGCTCCGCAGTAAGTGCGAGAAAGCCGGGATTGATCTGGATAAGACGCTTGCGAGCTATGTAGCGATACCGAAGAATGAAGCTGAAATCAAGCTGGTGGAAATGCTGGCAGAGGAAGCGGTGATGAAAGCCGTGGAACGGCATGCGGGGCAGATTCGCTATGTTTACGGGCCGTCCGGAAGAAGCACGCTGGCTGAAGGAAAGGATCTGACCCAGGTAAAGTACATCGTCGGCACGGGCGGCGCGCTTACCAGGCTTCCGCGCCGAAAGGAGATCATGGAGCGGATCGCTTCATATGATGAGACGGGGATGCGCCTATTCCCGACAGCGCATGCGGAAATACTGGTGGATAACGATTATATCATGGCATCGCTTGGTGTGCTTTCGACAAAGCACCGGGAAGGTGCAGTCAAGCTGCTCGAAAAGAGCCTTGGTTTTCAGTTCCCGGAAAAAAAGCGCAGCGTTGAGGCGGTCGTCGCTGGGAAAGCAGGCAGCGGTACATCAGAGGATAAACCGCGGGATTCCCTTCCTGCGGCATTGCAGGGCGTTGCGGGAGAATTGGCGGAAAAAGATGCGAAAAGAGCGGAGCTGATCAAGCATATCGAGGAATGTGAAGCGCAGGGTTATGATATGACGGCTTACAGAGAGGATATGGGTTTACCGCCAAGAGCAGCAGAAGCCAGTGAAAGTGATTATCGTGAAAGTGCAGGTGGTAAAAACTCTGATGTGCAGCGGATTCGCATGAAAAACGTGGATACCTGCGACCATAATTGCAGGTATTGCGCGCGGACGTCCTGTCCGAACCGAGATCGAAATTTGTGATAAATTCCATATAACATGAAAAAAGAAGGTCGCCTGATCCTATGGCGATCTTCTTTTTTCACCATCATTATCATCCATTATTCTTTAGGAGGTGTACCTGTGTTTCTAAGGGCTGCTAACTTTAGGGTTTGAGAAGAAGAAGTGTTGTTTTTTAATAGCAGCCCTTATTATCAGGTGTCAGCATGGTTTCCCTTGCTGTGGTTCTATAATAGCAATGAAATATGCTAATTTTAGGTTGTCTTTGTGAAGAATTTTTGAAAAAAATATGATGATCATATGACCTAAAAAAGGCTAACGCGGGGGCTGGCTTACTGTCATTTTTCGCAGTTTGTGTGAGAAGTGACGGCTGGCGCATAAAATGGTTTTTGCTGGCAGCAGGTAGCATAGAATCGGTAGCTGGTTTTTGGTGGTGGCTGATTAGGGTTGTCATGCAGGCTGTCTGGAATTTGGTTGCTGGCTGGTAGGGGGGCAATGTCTCTGCTCTGTCCTCATCGCAGGCAATTATATGCAGCGCGTCAGGAAGAACAGGGCTTCTGGGAAAACTCATGCCCTGCGGGCATTCAGACAATCCCCAGAGACCGCCTGTTCTTCTCTTTCGCAAGGCCGAATGATTGCATCTGCTCTTGCGGAATCCGCAGAGTCACTGCCCCTCCCCTTGCCGGTCAGCAACTGAAAGCTGGCGGCTCGCTCAATCTAGGCTTCTGTGTGTTAGGCCGCTGCTTGCCTCTTTGTCTGTTCCGTTTGCCGTCTCCCGTTTGCTTGCCTTGACATCAATACAAATTGGAGTCTTGAAAACCAGAGGCGAGAATTTTCGCTTCATAGGCTGGGTTTGATTTTCGTTTATTCATTTTCAGCGTTAAAAAATCCCAACGTAAGCTTTAAACGCAGTATCCGGCGTACGGAGCGGTCGATCCGTTTTTCGGAAATCGTTCCGTCATGAACCGCATTGAGGACGTTTTGAAACTGATTCGCATAATCACCCGTGCATAAGAGATCATTGCCGGCGGCGATGGCATCCACTGCGCTGTCGGTATCAGGGGAAAACTGTGTGATTGCCCCCATGGAAAGATCATCGGTCATGATCACGCCGTCGAATTTCATTTCATTTCTCAGGATGCGGTGAATCGCAGGGGATAGCGAGGCGGGAAGCTCCTGATCCAAGGACGAGACGATGTTATGTGATACCAGCACCGCATGCGCTCCGGCTTTGATTCCGGCAGAAAAAGGCTTCATATCAACTTCCCTGATTTGTTCAAGGCTGCGGCTGTCCGTGGCAATTCCGTTATGGGTGTCGGCGGTATTTCCGTATCCCGGAAAATGCTTCAAGCAGCATCCAATTCCATCTTCTTTGCAGGCGGCAACTGTTTTAGCAGCATATTGGGCTGTCGTTTTGGCGTTCTGCCCCAAGCTGCGTTCATACATATAATCAGAAGGGTTTTGTGAAATATCGATGACAGGAGCGAGATTCATATCGATGCCGAGCTTTTGCAGCAGTTGGTTTTTTTCGTGCGTGTCTGCAATTACGGCATCCATTCCCCCAGATGCAAAAAGTGCGCGTGGCGATTGGAATGGCTCACTGCGGTAAAGCGGGTTTGCGCTGACTCTGACGACGGAGCCGCCTTCTTCATCCACGGCGATGATCGGGCTGATGCGGTTTCCATCATTGATGGCATCGAGCTGCGCGCGCAGCGTTTCAGGCGGGGTATTTTCGAAGCTTGCACGAAATAGCACGACGCCGCCCAGGTGATAGTTTGCTACCGTTTCCGGGGAAGGTGTGCCTTGATAGAAGCAGCCCATGAACATCTGCCCGACCTTTTCTTCTAATGTCATGCCGGAAAGGATGATATCCTCTGGGGTCGGAAATATTTCTTTGGGAATGGAAATATTTAGGTGCGTATTTACCCTGCCGGTAGCGGGTGCATTCATGAAATAGACTCCCGTGACGATTCCGACCGAAAGCAATATGACGATGATTCGTGTAAGTGTTTTCCTTTCCATAGAACCTCCATTGCGGAATGCGTTAAACCAATACGGTGTTCGGCTCAATCACGCATCGTTTTAAATTAGAATTGCGCTATGGCGTCGTTTGTTTTTTGTATATAGCATGATGTGAAGTTTTCAATTAGCGTTGCATCTGGACATCCGTTATTTCGCAAGGTAACGCAGCATATGTTTCAATCAATGCACGAACGGGCGCAGCTTTCGGATCAATAGCGCTGCAACGATGATTTTTATGGCATCCCCTGCCAGAAACGGAAAAACGCAGGCAATCAGGGATGCATACAGTCCGGTTTTCGTGCTGAACATAAACCACAACGTGCCGAGAAAGTAGCAGATGGCTGTTCCGATGACCAGGGCAGCGATATAAATCCATAGACGTTTTGCGGGTTTGGCACTTTTTTGCTGCAAGTCCGTAGCATTACAATCTTGCTGCTGCAATTCCTTTCTTTCATCGGTCTTTTCGTTTTGTAGTGCTATATCGAGAATGCAGCCGATGGCAAATGCTCCTGCGATATAGCCCACAATGTAGCCGCCTGTTGGTCCGGCCAGGACGCTAAGACCTGCCCGGAATCCGGCAAAGACAGGAACGCCAACTGCTCCCATCAGCACATATACTGTAATGCTTGCCGTTCCGTATTTTTTTCCTAATATGCCTCCTGTTAAGAACATACCTAACATTCCCAGGTTTACAGGAATCGGGGTAAACGGAAGAGGGATGGTAATAAAAGAGCATATGGCTGTCAAAGCGGCAAAAAGTCCGCATAATATCATATATACCGTATTGGAATATCGTTTTGCTGATGTTGTCATTATATCCTCCTTTTTCTCTTCTGTCGAGAAGGTGAAAGCAATTATTTGATGGAAGTGTATCGTTGTGTATCTTGGCATATAGGGAAGATATCGCACATAGACGTGCCCATATTGATTCAAGCGTTCGTTTTTAGCATAAGCCGAATTATAGCCTGACGGAGATTTCGCCGGACGTAAGGGTTTCTTGCGTGCCGTCGCTATAGCGTACCACTAGGCCGCCGTTATTATCGATATCGAGGACATGTGCCGTGCGCGAAGGAATTTCATCGGTTGGATTCACCTGATAGATCCCTTTGTAGACCGTTACGGTTTTGCCGATTACCAGGCTTTTGCGGCGGTAGGCGTCGATAAAGCTCCTCTCTTCGATGGTTTCCGCCAGGTCAAGTGTGCGGCTGATTACGCTCCCCGCCAGTGCTGACTTGGAATAGTTGCCTTCGATTGCTCCCACTGTATCCAGAAGCTCCGGGGGGAATCCATGCAGTGCCGTGTTGATACCGATGCCGATGACAAGGCTTTCGATCTGCCCTGTTTCAAGGCCGGTGATGCCTTCGGTGAGGATTCCGCAGATTTTTTTCCCATTAACATAGACATCATTGACCCATTTGATGCCCGCCGATATGCCGCACACGTTTTCAACACTTTCCGCGACAGCGACTGCCGCCGCCGAGGTCACGAGTACCGATTTGCTAAGATCGAAGGAAGGCTTGATAATGAGGCTGAGATAAATGCCTTCCCGCGGGGAAAAGAAGCTCCTGCCCAGCCTTCCCCGTCCGCTGCTTTGCTGACGTGCCATAACGATCGTCCCATGAGGCGCATTTGCTAACGCCAGCTGGCTGGCGCGGATATTCGTGGAATCAAGGGTATCGTATATGTGGATGGGATTCTTCCGGTATTTCGCTGGCAGGCAAAGACGCAGGCTTTCTTCTGTGATGAGCCAGTTATCCTGCATCAGCATATATCCCTTATTGGTGACGGCTTCTATTGGGTAACCCTCTTGCCGCAAAGCATTGATGGCTTTCCATATGGCGGTTCTTGAAACCTTTAGGCGGTGTGAAAGCTCTTCTCCTGAATAAAACTTTCCCTTGCATTCTGTGAGCATGTGCAGTACGGAATCTTTGATTGTCATAGCCTGCCTCCATAAAATACGATATTTACGGAAAATGCAGCCCGGCGCCGGGCAGGATTTTCCGCATGAAGAGATTGTAAACCAATAATAAAAGATTGTCAACTGCATTTTTGTATACGAAAGGTTGGCGTTGCAGGATTACAATAGATGCCGGACAAAGAGAAGAAAAAGGTAGAAGGATGAGGCGTATCAGCAGAGCGATATTGTATTTTAATGTCTCATATGTTACAATTGAACCGTTCAAATGTTATATCGCAACGCAAGGAGGCTGCCATGAAAAGTTCTCAAATTATAAAGGAAATCCGCTCCTATCTAAATTTAAACCAAAGTGAATTCGCTGATGCGCTGGGTGTAAGTTTTGCTACTGTCAACCGTTGGGAAAAAGGTCGTTGCGAGCCATCACAAATTGCTGTAAATGCAATTAAAAATTTATGTGTCAACAATAAAATTGATTTTTCTCAATTTGAAGGGAATCATATTATTAGAACAAATGAAATTGTAACTCTTTATCATGGTTCAAAATCAGGAATTCATGGCACGATTGCCCCTATAAGCCGGGAACGCTGCGATTTTGGAAAAGGGTTTTATATGGGAACTGACCGAATCCAGCCACTTACGCTGATTTGCAATTATCCCGATGCCAGAATATATACGTTAAGTGTCAATCTATCAGAACTTAAAATTCTTGATGTAGAAGTGGGATTAGATTGGGCGTTGTTAATTGCATACAATCGAGGCAAAATGGAGTCTGTAAAACATTCAACGATCTATAACCGTTTTGCAAATTTAAGTGAAGACTGTGACATGATTATTGGCTACATCGCTAATGATAGAATGTTCGTTGTCCTAGATCGTTTTTTCAATGGAGAAATTACCGATCTGGCGTTGATTAATAGCCTTTCGGCGTTAAAGCTTGGGAAGCAATACGTCGCGTTAACAGAAAAGGCTTGCGAAAAAATAAAGATTCTTGATGAGCAAGTACTTGATAAGAATGATCGGGATAAGCGAAAACAAGAAAGTGAAGCTAACCGTTCAAAAGGAATTGCAATGGCAGATGAAATTTGCCGGAAATATCGTCGTGAAGGTCGGTTTTTTGATGAGATATTAGAGGCAGGTGAATAAAATGGAAAATCTTACTCTCGAAAAGCGTCAACTCTGCGATATACAAGGCCGGTTATTTGAACTTGCCCGGACAACTGGATTGGATTGTCCATCGTTTATAGAAGCTTTTATGAACAGCAAAACGGCCCTTGCCCTTGATGACGTTTATGATCGCTTGCAATGGGCTGGCGAGGAATATATTCTTGAGGAACTAAATGATGAAGTCGGCGGGCTTAAAAAGGCCGGTGCGGTTTATTCTACGGAAATAATGTATTGGATTGGATATACTTATCGCTACTGGCATTATTACACGGGTGAATACAGTCGTGAAATATTTAAAATCGCTGACGCCAAAACAATGGACGAATGCTGGCTTGGCTTCCATACTTTTGATGTTACAATGGCTATTGACGATTTGAAAGAAATTTATGAGCAAAAATATAAGAAAAGCCATTCTTTATGAGCAATTATGTGAAAGAAATTGTTGACAAAGCACCTCTAATATTTATTCCATTTATAGCGTTAGCATTTCCGCATATTCATTTTTCCCGCACATGATCCTTAAGCGAAAACTTTTCTCCTTTTATCACACATTTTTGTGATTTTTGCATAATATGGAGATAATAAATCATACAAGGAGGTCGATTATGATAAAAGGATCTATCGTAGCGCTTATTACACCTTTTGATGAAGCCGGTAACGTGAATTACAGGAAGCTGCGGGAACTGCTCAATATGCATATAGAACATGGCACAGATGCGGTATTGATATTGGGAACGACTGGCGAAACGCCTGCTTTGAGCGAAGAGGAGCAGGATGAAATCGTCCGCGTATCCGTAGAGGAGGCTGGCGGGCGGATTCCGATCATCGTCAACAGCGGAACGAATAATACGGAAAAATCTATTGCCAGGAGCATCAAATACCAGGAGATGGGAGCTAATGGCCTTCTGGTCATCACGCCATACTACAATAAACCAAACCAATCTGGCATGATCGAGCATTTTTATAAAATTGCCGATAGCGTCAGCATCCCGATTTACATCTATAATGTACCGTCCAGGACTGGAATCTGCATTGACGTTGGCATTGTCGCAGAGCTTTCCAAGCATCCGAATATTGCAGGGATAAAAGAAGCGAGCGGAGATATGTCTTATGTGGCGAAGCTTTCCACGCTCATTCATGATGATTTTAACATTTATTCAGGAAATGACGACATTACGATCGCACTGATGTCTATGGGCGCTGCGGGCGCAGTGTCGGTGTGGGCGAATCTGATGCCGGAGAAGGTGCGTGAAATGACGCACGCATATCTGGAAGGACGAACCGAAGAAGCTGGCAAAATGCAGCTTCAGTATCTAAACCTGATCAATGCACTATTCTGTGAGACGAATCCAGTACCGATCAAAGAAATCATGAATATGACGGGCATGCAGGTCGGCAGCTGTAGATTGCCGCTGGGGAGCATCAGCGGCGCAAACAGAAGGGTGCTGGCTTCTCTGGTAAAGGACATGAATCTGTAGGTTTGTGTGTTTTATGTGAAAAAAGAAATAGTTGTCTTGACAACCAACTCGATCATGCGTAAAATGGTTGCAAAGACAACTATTTTGCTGTTGGCGCTGCTTCCGTTGCGGGGCGGAAAGGAACGGGAAAGTTCGATGAAAGAAAATAATGGGATATGCCCAAAGTGCGGGACGCATAATGTGGAAACCCCCTCGGCGGGTACGGATATGGGGCGGCGGCATCCGTGCAGTCAGCCATCTGTGTGCATTGATGAACATCGCTCGATACAGACAGGTTTCTCCCTGATATACAGGCATGGGCGGATCATGCATAACCGGGCGATGAAGCAGTTTAACCTGACAGGGCAGCAGATGGGGTATTTGAAATATATCAGCCGTTATCCCGGTATTTCGCAGGAGGATCTGGTGAAACAACTGCGGATCGATAAAGGGGCAGTGGCAAAATCCGTCAAGGATATGGTGGAAAAGGGTTATGTCAGCAGGGAGCAGAACGCGCAGGACAAACGCGCGTACTGCCTGTATCCCACGGAAAAGGCAAAGTGGGCAGTCCGCTGTGGAGCAAAACATGTCCTTGCTTTTGAACGGAAGCTGACGGAAGGGATGAGCAAAGATGAGATTGAAACGTTCCGGCGGCTTTTGGCGAAAGTAACCGGGAACATAGAGAAAATGCTGGAGGAGGAAAAGGAACACTTATGAAAACCGTTTTAAAATATTACAAGCCTTATAAATTCTATATCGTTTTTATCTTGCTGTTTTTATTTGGCCAGGCGATGTGTGAATTGACGCTGCCGGCATATATGTCGGATATCATCAATTTCGGTATTGTCAAAGGCGATATGGCGTATATCTGGCGCGTGGGGCTTATCATGGCGGGCATATCCGCCGCGACGGTGCTGTTTGCTGTAGGCGGCGGCTTTCTGGCGGCGCAGACTGCGGCAAAATCATCGCGGGATGTGCGGGCGGCCCTGTTTCACAGGATCACGAATTTTTCAGCCGCTGAGCTGGAGGAGTTTTCAACTGCATCCTTGATTACCCGTTCAACCAATGATGTGCAGATGGTACAGCAGGCGACGGTAATGATTTTACGTCTTGCGTGTTTCGCACCGCTTATGGGGATCGGTGCGGTGATCAGGGCGCTGAATACGAGCGTGTCGCTTTCCTGGACGGTAGGAATTGCGCTTTTGGCGATCCTCTGCATTATGGGAGCTGCCTTTTTCCTGGTATTGCCGAAATTCAAGGTGCTACAGAAAAAGCTGGACAGGCTGAACCTGATTATGAAGGAAAGGCTTTCTGGATCGCTTGTCATCCGGGCGTTTACCACGGAGAAGGCTGAGGAGAAGCGTTTTGATGAGGCTAACCTGGATCTGACCAAGCTCAACCTGTTTGTCAACAAAGCGATGTCGTTCATGATGCCTGCGTTGATGTTCGTAATGAATGCGGTCAGCATCCTGATCATATGGGCGGGGGCGCACCTGATTGAAGCGCAGCGTTTGATGATCGGAGATATGCTTGCTTATCTGCAATACGCGATGCATGTGATCATGTCGTTTCTTTTTATCACGATGATGTTTATCATGATTCCGCGGGCAGCAGTTTCGGCACAGCGGATCGGGCAGGTGCTGGAGATGAAACCGACGGTTCTTGATCCTGACGATCCACAAACACCTGCAAACGAACAAGGTCTCGTGGTGTTCCGCAATGTGTCCTTTGCGTATCCTGATGCGGAGGAAAAGACGCTGCAAGACATCAGCTTTACCGCCCAGCCGGGCAAGACGACGGCGATTATCGGCGGTACGGGCAGCGGGAAATCGACCTTGATCAATTTGATTCCGAGGTTTTATGACGTTACGGAAGGGGAAATCCTGCTGGATGGTATTGATATCAGGGCGATGACCCAGCATCAGCTCCGTGAGCAGATTGGATACATTCCACAGAAGGGAATGCTTTTTTCCGGCACGATCGCCAGCAATCTGCGGTATGGCATGGAAAATGCCGGACAGGAGGAAATGACGGAAGCGGCGGAGACGGCGCAGGCGCTGGATTTCATCAATGAAAAGGAACATGGATTCGATGAAGAGGTGGCGCAGGGCGGCGTCAACGTTTCGGGCGGACAGAAGCAGCGGCTTTCCATTGCCCGGGCGCTGGTGAAAAAACCGAATATATATATTTTTGACGATAGCTTTTCGGCACTGGATTTCCGTACGGATAAGGCGCTCCGAAGCGCACTGAAAGAAAAAGTCGGCGACAGTACGATCATAATCGTCGCCCAGCGGATCAATACGATTATGGATGCTGATCAAATATTGGTGCTGGATGAAGGCCGGATGGCAGGAAAGGGAACGCATGAAGAGCTGATGAAAAACTGCGATGTTTACAAGGAAATCGCATTGTCGCAGCTCAGTGAAGAAGAGTTGGAAAGGGGGCGCAAGTAATGGCAAATCATACGGGAGAAAGGCATGGCATGAAGCATCCCGCCGGAGCAAAGCACCCTGTTGGCGCAAAGCGGCCGGGACACGGAGGCCGGGGTGGTCATGGCGCAGGGATGATGCCCGGCGAAAAGGCGAAGGACTTCAAGAAAACGATGCGGACGCTGCTTGGGTATCTTGCTCCTTTTAAAATCAGGCTGGCTATTGTCTGCATCTTTGCAATCCTCAGTACTGTTTTCACGATTATTTCCCCGGCGGTGCTGGGAAAAGCCACTGATAAGGTGGTAGAAGGGCTTATGGGTGCAGGCGGCGTAGATTTCGAAGCGCTTTTGACGCTTTTAATGGTTTTACTGGGTATGTATATCCTCAGTCTGCTCTTCGGGACGATGCAGGGCTGGATCATGGCGGATGTATCACAAAAGGTCATCTATACTCTGCGTGATAAAATGTCTGTCAAGCTGGATCTGTTGCCGCTGAAATATTTTGACAGCAAGACGCACGGCGAGATTCAGAGCCGCATGATCAACGACGTTGAAACCGTCAATCAGACCTTATCCAACAGTCTGGCGCAGACCATCAGCAGCGCTGCCACGGTAATCGGTACGCTGGTGATGATGCTCTCTATCAATGTGCTGATGACGGTATTGGCGCTCATTGTGATCCCGCTCTCGATGCTTGTTATCAAGCTGGTGGTTTCCAAGTCCCAGAAGCATTTCAGCAACCAGCAGAAATATCTGGGTGCGGTCAACGGGCATGTGGAAGAAATGTATACAGGGCATGATATCATCAAGGCATTTAACCGCGAAGAAGAATCGGAGAAGGTCTTTCATGAATACAATGAAAAACTCTGTGAATCAGCATGGAAATCCCAGTTTATTTCGGGCATCATGCAGCCTGTTACGGTTTTGATCGGGAATCTGTCTTATGTGGCAGTCTGCTTGCTCGGCGGCTTCCTGGCAATTGGCGGCAGGGTATCCATTGGCGATATTCAGGCGTTTATCCAATATGTCCGTAATTTCAACCAGCCGATCGCTCAGCTTGCGAATATCGTAAATCAGCTGCAATCGACAGCGGCCGCAGCGGAGCGTATTTTCGAACTGCTTGATGAGCCGGAGGAGGACGGGATCGATGCAAAACCTGATAGGCATATGGAAATTGCAGATGTGCAGGGACAGATAGAATTTGCGCATGTGTCGTTCGGATACAATCCGGCAGAGCCGGTGATCAATGATTTTTCGTTTACGGCAAGGCCTGGACAGCGAATCGCTATCGTCGGGCCGACCGGGGCGGGAAAGACGACCATTGTTAAACTGATGATGCGATTTTATGAACTTTCTGGCGGGCAGATCACGATCGATGGCTGCGACATCAAGACGCTTTCGCGGAAAAATCTGCGGGATATGTTCAGCATGGTGTTGCAGGATACTTGGCTTTATAACGGTACTGTGCGTGAAAATATCCGCTATGGAAACCGCTTGGCGTCCGATGCAGAAGTAGAAGCCGCTGCAAAAGCCGCTCATATCGATCACTTTATCAAGACGCAGCCAAAGGGCTATGATATGGAGATCAACGAAGAAGCGTCCAATATTTCACAAGGGCAAAAGCAGCTTCTGACCATCGCGCGGGCATTCCTGGCAGATGCGCCGATCCTGATTCTGGACGAAGCGACCAGTTCCGTGGATACCAGGACGGAATCCTTGATCCAGAAAGCGATGGCAAACCTGATGCAAGGCAGGACCAGCTTCATCATTGCCCATCGTTTGTCAACGATCAAGGATGCCGATCATATCCTGGTGATGGATCACGGAGATATCATCGAGCAAGGTTCCCATGAATCGCTTTTGGCACAGGGAGGCTTTTATGAAAAGCTTTATAATAGCCAGTTTGCGGGACAGCAGTAGAATGCGGCTTTATCCAAATACCTTGTCCTCGTCACAAATTCTTCATGAAAGGGTGATACAGTAAAAACACAGCGTTGCCGCAGGGAAGCGTTCATTGGATCATGCGCTGGTGAGCTTGTATGTTATAATGAATGTTTTTGCAGGTGATGCCGAATGAATCGAAAAGAGGATTGAATATGGTGCATGGGCTTGTGAAAGATAAAAAAACGGTGAAGTATGTTTCGGTCGCATTGGCAGCAGCAGTGGTACTGGTCGCTGTCGGGGCGCTGGCATTGCTTTCCGGCGGGGTGGATACGGTAAATGGAAGCGAAGGAGCTTCCCGGCAATATGCGGAGAAGGTATCTGCCCTGCGGGTGGATGATTTGACGGATACCGCCGCTGTGGCGACTCTTTTGGAGGCGATGGAGATGGAATCGCTCGCAGGCAAATACAGCGTGGAGATTGCGCCTGAAAGCGATGTATATACTTTATCCCTGGTGGTGGAGAAATCCGTGAAGGCGGATAACAAAGCTTCCTTTGATGCGAAAATGGGGGAGAAGGCACAGCAGCTTCTGGCATTGATCCCCCAGCTTGGGAAGGTTGAGTGGACTTATTCCTTAAGCTCCGATGGTGCGGAGGAAAAACAAGAGAATCTGGAAAACCAGGCATCAGAATCGATTGATACGGATGGTGCCGGGAAGCTTTTAGGCAGGGACGTCAGGGAGTTTGGCGCGAGCCAGAAAGCGTTTGAAGAGCTTTTGAAGATACAGGGTGAAAATTAAAAGACAGGCGTCAGCCTGCCTTTGTTGACTTGATGATTACCTGCTTTATAGAATTATACTTTGACATCTAAAGATGGTCTTGGCTTTAATGAAAATTCGCTGCTGCCTTTTACAATGCGGCTTTCTACATCTTCGCGGGTAATGTTGCGTACAATGCTTGTATCAAATGGCTGCCCAAGCTGCCAGCTGGGGTCTGCTTCTTTTACAGCTTCGTAAAACGCTTTTGTATACATTCGCTCATATTGTCCAAGTGTCCATGTACCGCTTAATCGATCTGATTTTTTAACGCTTAACTGATAGCGTGTAAAAACTTCAGTACGTTTTGTTGTATCGCCATTGGCAACCCCGTTTTCTTGTATGAAATGGCGCTTTGTTTCGTCAAACATATCTTGCCGGGCAGTTTCGGAAATATCTATTATTTTATGGAATTCAGATGGGTCTTTGCCTGTAATGTCCATTCCTGCTACGCCATAAGGATTTACGAAATCACCGTCCTCATCAAAAAGCCCCATATAATTACGAATAAATGTTTCTTCGTCTGCTTCAAGTGGATTTTTTAATTTCAAATCAAGGTCATCATATTTTTGCCCAAGCATCCGTTTAAGCATTTTCAGTTCTTGCAAAGCCTTTTCATTCTTTGCTTCCGCAGCAGACTTAGTTGTTTCTCCGTTTGGATGCCCTTCGTCATACATTGCTTTCGCACGTTTGTATCGTGCGCTGCTTGTGTCGATTGCACCTGTATAAGGCTTATAACCTACAGCCATTGACATAACATAATCCTCCTTGATATACAGATTCTTTTGACTGTACATTTTATTATTATATCGGCAGTTTGGCAGAATTTTGTAAGGAGTATTGAGAAAATGGAAAGGGAAGCATCATATATCAATGCCAGCGCATCACCGGAGACTTTGAGAACGGGAAACAAATGGAGCAGGTTTGTTCTGACTTGGGATTATCTATGAGCGCTGCATTTACAATTTTTGCAAAAAAAATGGGGCGGGAAAAGCGTATTCCATTCGAGGTCTCAATCGACCCGTTTTATTCAGATAGCAATATGTGTTATTTGGAGCAAAAGATGGCAGGGTATAAAGAAGGAAAGCTGGAATTTGCCGAACATGAATTGATAGAGGAATAGCGATGAAAGCAAAAGGAATACGATGGGATTATGACGTCTGAGTAAAATGCAGGGGTGTTTTATAAAGCGTAGGTGAATCCTATGAAGAAACTTAAAATCAAATAAATTGTCCTGCTGAGCAGTCTGTTTTGCCACGGTGGCGAGTTTCGGGCTCCCCTGCGTTCGCCGCTTCCGTTCATTGGCAACGAGATTTATCTATCGTATTGCTGCATGAATTTTAACCCAATCCTCATGTGTTAAACGTATTCCTCAAACTCCTGATCCCTTAGAATGCAGTTGGTTTTGCGTAGATGCGATAAGCTGCCGTTTCTTTTTTAACGGCAGCTTTTTGATTGCCGCTTCCCGTCGGGTCGCGGCAATCTTATCGGGAAGAAATTCCAGATATACAGGGGTTACAGGAAGACGGCCTCTCGTGTATTTTGCACCTTTGCCGCTGTTATGCGTCGCAAGGCGTTTTTCAAAATCGTTGGTCCAGCCCGTGTAAAGCGTGCCGTCTTTGCAGGAAAGGATGTATACGCATGGTTTGTTTTTCATATTTGCATTATGCGCCTGTTTGTTTGGAAAGTCAATGGGAGGCATGATGAAAACCGGGTGCTGGTTCTTCCGCTAATTGGGAATAATCCTTGCCCGATATAATTTTTTGGCGGGTTTCTGCCGAAATATAATATAGGGAAAGGAGGTGGCTTATGAAGATAGAAAACAGCGTAGTTGCGATGTCTTCTTATCGAAACTACACGGCAGAGGCGAAAGAGACTCAGTCCACCATCACGAGAAGCTATCAAGGCGGCGAACTCCAAAGGGCGTCCGTACACGAGAAGAAGGTCGGTATTTCGCAGTTTGAGGTAGAAGGCGGAGCTTCCGTGTACACGACGTCTTCGGCAGGCGTTTCGCGTAAGGATCAGGGTAACACAAATTATTCCTACAGCGATACAGAGCCGATCAAAGACGCAGCGCAGGCGCAGCAGAATGTTCCGTTCCAGCTCGTTGCAAACACGGGGGAAGGAAATTGGATTCACAATTCGATCCCGAAGGTAGATGACAGCCCAGAGCTGCAAATGCTGAAAAAGATGCTGGAGCTTTTGAAGCGGTTTACCGGAAAGGGAAAGCAAGTTTATGATCCGAATATGGCGCTGCGAAGCATTAAAGCGGCGGAAAACTCGGTGAAATTCAGTGCATCTGCATCCTCTATGACGTTCCAGGAGGTTACAGCCGTTATTAACGGCCGTGCAGTCGGCACGGGAACGGTCGCAATTCCTGGCGGGTCGGGTGCTGGCGCAAATGGCGTCTGGACAAGGCAGACTGTCCAGTCTGGCTTTATTGCAGGACAGGAAAACATGGCTTTTTCTTCGACTGGCTCGGTTGTGACTTCGGATGGGCGTGCGATCAATTTTAACGTTAGCATGGAGATGTCCAGAAGTTTCGCGGCGGCTTATCAAATCACGGGAGAAGAAACCATATACACAGATCCTCTTGTGATCAACATGGATACGGACAGCGCCAAGCTGGACGATGTTAGCTTTTTCTTCGATTTGGACGCTGATGGCGTTAGCGAAGAAATTTCCGGCCTGGATGGATCGAGCGGTTTTTTGGCGCTTGATAAGAACGGAGACGGACAAATCAACGATGGATCTGAGCTGTTCGGCGCGAAAACAGGCAATGGCTTTGGCGAGTTAGCGCAGTATGACCTGGACGGAAACGGCTGGATCGACGAAAACGATGCGGTTTTTGATAAACTGTCTGTTTGGGTGAAAGCTGGCAGTGAAGATGCACGTCTTCTTTCGCTTGCGGAAGCAGGGGTAGGTGCGATTTTCCTCGGAAGCCAGGCGACCAATTATACGCTTGACAATGCGGCGGGAGAAGAAGGCGCGAAAGTACGGCAAACTGGGATCTACTTAAAGGAAAACGGCCAGGCGGGAACGATCCAGCATTTGGATTTCAAAGCTTAACGGATCAGAAGGCCGGTTTACAGAACTTGAAACTCCTGAACCTCTGATATACATGGGTTCAGGAGTTTTGTTTTTTGTTTTGACGCAGGATTGGCGATTATCTCTTTTAAAAACTTGGCTGTTTTGGTATAATAACTATATCTGTGATCGAAACGAAATGGAGATTTTACAGCGAAATGATAGATCATTACGGACGGGATATTAACTATATGCGGATTTCCGTGACGGAGCTTTGTAATTTGAGGTGCAAGTATTGTATGCCGGAGGAAGGAATCTGCAAGAGAAGCCACGATGAAATGATGACAGCGGAGGAAACCGTGGATGCAGTAAAAGCCGCTGTTTCCCTCGGCATCAGCAAAATCCGCATCACAGGCGGAGAACCCTTGGTGAAACGGGGCATTGTGCGGCTTTGCAAACAGATCGCAGAAATAGACGGCGTGAGGGAGCTTTGCATGACGACGAATGGGACGCTCCTTGCAGGCTGCGCCGGGGACTTGAAGGCTGCCGGACTTGACCGCATCAACATAAGCCTCGACACCTTGAATCCGCAGAAGTTTCGGGAGATCACGCGCCGGGGAAATTTGCAGGATGTTTTTGATGGCATCGGGGCAGCTTTTGCGGCAGGGTTTGATATCATCAAGATCAATGTGGTTCTCATGGGTGGATTCAATGATGATGAGATTGCTGATTTCGTGGCGCTGACGAAGGATCATCCGCTGGAGGTCAGGTTTATCGAGCTGATGCCGATCGGCGGCGGGATCGATTTTGACAAAGGAAAATTTATTAGTTGTATGCGGGTGCTGGATGCCGTGCCGCAGCTTGTGCCGCTGGATGTGACGGATGGGGTTGCGGCGATGTATGGGCTTGCCGGAGCAAAGGGAAGGGTAGGACTGATCCGCCCGATAAGCTGTGAGTTCTGTGGCGATTGCAATAAGATCCGGCTGACGGCTGACGGGATGCTGAAGCCTTGCCTCCACTCGGACGTGGAGATTTCCATCCGGGGAAAGTCGCAGACGGAAATGGCAGAGAT
>CAJUEB010000017.1 GCA_910585135.1 uncultured Eubacteriales bacterium | reverse complement strand
CGATCCTCCCTAAAATACGGCAACCCCAAACTCTCCGGCGGCTGATCCTCCCGCCTTTTGCGGATGCTCGTAAACACGAGAACGATAATGGTTACGATATAAGGCAGCATTTTATAAAGCTCTTTCGTTGCCATGCCTGCGCCCGGAATAAACAGGTGCAGGATATAAAGTCCTCCGAACAGAATCGAACCGAAAACAGCAATATTCGGCTTCCACAGTGTGAAAATAACGAGCGCGATCGCCAGCCATCCTCTGTCTCCAAAGGCATCATTCGACCAAACGCCGCTGGCATAGTCCATCACATAAAACAGGCCGCCCAGGCCAGCAATCATACAACCTGCACAGATCGCAACGTATTTATATCGATTAATATTGATCCCCGCTGCATCTGCCGTAGCAGGATTTTCCCCTACCGCACGAAGCTGCAAGCCGATCCTAGTATGCCCAAGAATATAAGCCGTCACAAAAGCGATGATCACGGCAAGATATGTGAGGAATCCATACGATAAAAAGATTTTGCCAAACCATCCGAGGTCATCTGCAAAGGGCAGCGTTTTGCTGAAATAAGCGCTTGTCCTGGAAAGGGCAATCGACGGAACGGAGCTGCCCGTCAGCTTCATCAGCGATCCGCCGAAAAAGTTTCCAAATCCCACGCCAAACGTCGTCATAGCAAGTCCGACTACATTCTGGTTCGCCCGCAGCGTTACAGTCAGCACACTAAACAAAAGCCCCATCAGAAGCGCCCCCACAAGACAGGAAACCATCGGGATGAAAACCGCAAGGAAAGGATTGAGGTCTCCCGTGCAGCTTTGCTCGTAAAGGAACGAACCGATCACGCCGCATATCCCGCCGACATACATGACGCCCGGAATCCCCAGATTGAGGCTTCCGGCCTTCTCGGAAATCGTCTCGCCCGTACAGCCGAAAAGAAGCGGCATCCCCTGCACGATCGCACGAGGAATAAACGCAACCAAATCAAACATTTATGCTTCCTCCTTTCCTGATCTTTTTCTCATGTGCACCTTATAATTAATGAAAAATTCACAACCGATGATGAAGAACAGGATAATCCCAGTCAGGATATCGGCAAAAGACTGATTCAATCCGAAGCTTGTCGAAATCTCTCCTGCGCCCTGCTCCAGAAAAACGATCAACAGACTGGCGAAAATCATCGCAATTACATTGAACTGCGCCAGCCAGGAAACCATAATCCCTAAGAATCCCCGGCCGCCTGCGAGTGTCGTCGTAATCGTATGGTCGATTCCCGACACGATCAGCCATCCTGTCAATCCGCAAATCGCGCCGGATAACAAGAGCGTCCTGATGATAACCCGATCCACCTTGATTCCGACATAGCTTGCCGTCCTTTTGCTTTCCCCGACGACGGAAATCTCGTACCCTTGTTTGCTGTATTTCAGGTATACGAACATCGCCGCAGTAAGAACCGCCACGCAGAGAATGACCAGAAGATAGCTGTTCGTGCCGACGTACGGCATCCAGCCTGCCATCGTCTGCTGATTAATAATGCCAACCTTCCCCGAACCTTTCGGGACTTCCCAGATGATCACGAAATACGCCACGAGCTGTATCGCAACATAATTCATCATCAACGTGAAGAGCGTTTCGTTTGTATTCCACTTTGCCTTGAAAAACGCCGGGATCATCGCCCAGATCGCACCGCAGATCACCGCCGCCACAAAGCAGATGAGGATCAAAAGCCCGCTCGGAATCACATCACCCATATAGATCATGCAAAGCGCAGTCGCCCATGCGCCAATGAGGATCTGACCTTCGCCGCCTAAATTCCAAAACTTCATCTTAAAGGCCGGCGTCAATGCTAATGCCACGCTAAGCAGGATCGCCAGCTCTTTGAACAGAATCCACGTCTTCCGCTCCGTTCCGATCGCGCCGTCGATCATCGTGCCGAAAACGCTGAACGGATCAAGGCCTGTCATCGCCGTAGTAACGATCGCACAGACGATGAGAGCCGCAACGATTGCGCCAAGCCTGACCAGCCATACTTTCGCCAAAGGAAGCTCCTTGCGTTTGGTAATATGAAAAAGCGGTTCTTTATTCTGTTTGCGCATCGCTATCACCTCCCCCTAGCGTTGTCATCATCATACCGATCTGGTTCTTATCCGCTTTTCTGCCGTCAACGATACCGCTTACCTTTCCGCCACAGAGAACAAGAATCCTGTCACTCAGTTCCATGAGGACATCGAGATCCTCTCCCACATAGATAACGGCAACACCTTTTTCCTTCTGCTGGTTGAGCAGATCATAAATCGTATACGACGAATTGATATCAAGTCCGCGGACAATATAGGCGGAAAGCAAAACAGTCGGGGAAGATGCAATTTCCCTTCCTACCAGCACTTTCTGCACATTCCCGCCCGAAAGCTTCCTGACAGATGTAGAGAGACTCGACGTGCTGATTTCCAGCTCGTCTACCACCTTTTCCGCCAGCTTACGCGGCGTCTTTCGATCCGTAAAGAAGGATTTTCCCTTTCGAAACGACCGCAGCATCATGTTGTCGGTGAGATCCATATTGCCAACAAGCCCCATCCCCAATCTGTCTTCGGGAACGAAGGAAAGGGCAACGCCCATCGCTGCAATGCGGATCGGGTCTTTGCCGATCAGGGAATCCGGCGTCCCCTGGTCATCAATATAATCTATCGTCCCGCTCTCGACGGGCTGAAGACCCGCGATCGCTTCCAAAAGCTCCTTCTGCCCACAGCCGGAAATCCCGGCGATCCCCAGAATTTCCCCCGAATTAGCAGTGAAGGAAACATCATCCAGCTTCAAAATTCCGTCGGCGCTTTTTACGGTAAGCCCCTCTACCTTGATGCGCGGTTTCGGGTCAACAGGCTCAGGCCGCCGGATATCGAGCTTGACCATCCTGCCGACCATCATGTTCGTCATCTCCTGCTCGTTCGTTTCAGCAGTAACCATTTCCCCGATAAACGCACCCTTACGCAGCACCGCCACACGATCTGATATCGCAAGGACTTCATGGAGCTTATGCGTGATAATGACGACGGTTTTCCCCGCCTCCTTCATGTTGCGCAGCACGGCAAAGAGCTTCTCCGTTTCCTGCGGCGTAAGCACCGCTGTCGGTTCATCGAGGATGAGAATATCTGCGCCGCGGTAAAGAACTTTGACGATTTCCACCGTCTGCTTCTGGGAAACCGACATATTATAGATTTTTTGCTGCGGATCGATATCGAACTCGTACATTTCGCAAATGTCACGTATTTTTTCGGCCGCCTTTTTCAAATCCAGCCTGCCTTCTTCTTTTAATCCCAGCACGATATTTTCTGCCGCCGTAAATACATCAACTAATTTAAAATGCTGGTGGATCATACCGATCCCGTAGCCAAAGGCCTCCTTCGGCGAATGGATGGCGGCCGGTTCCCCATTGATATAAATTTCCCCTCCATCGGGGTAATAAATCCCGGAGAGCATATTCATCAGCGTGGTTTTGCCGCTGCCGTTTTCTCCCAGCAGCGATAGAATTTCCCCACGGTAAATATCGAGACTGACGTTATCATTGGCCTTTACCGTACCGAACGTTTTCGTAACGTTCCGCATGGATACGGCCACTTGCCTGTTGGTCAAACGAATCAACACCTTTCTTTCCATATTCTTTTCGACCCCGCTGCCCTGCCGCCAAATACGGCGGTCACATGAAGGCCGCTTGCGCCTTTTCTCTAGCCAAAGAGCCCCGTATTGCACAAAAAAGCACATCCTGCGTCAAACCACCGAGCCTATCCTTTTCTCTGCAATATGGCATACACCACGAAAACCCCGGCAAGCCGGGGCTTTCTCTGGTATATTCATTCATTAGAATTTTGTATCCAACAGCTTGATTCCGTCGATCTGAAGATCGAAATACGGAGCTGACCTGAACTCTGATTCAAGGAATGCGCCATCCTTGATAACCTCTGTATCCGGCGTGTAGTCAGCATCTGTGTCTACGTCCGCCTTATATGAGTCGAGCGTCTTGCCTTCAACTGTGAACGTTGCCGTATCAAAAACTTTGAGTTCGCCTGCTTCGAGCTTAGCCTGCGCTTCTTCGATCGCTTTCGCCGTTCCTTCCGCAGCAACATCTTCGTTAATGTCTGTCAGTACGACCGAACCTGTTGCCAGCGTTCCGGTCCAGTCTGCATCGATTGCTTCCCCGTCCATCGCAGCCTTGATCGCATATTCATAATACGGCGTCCAATCGATTCTGGATGAAACGATAAATGTTTCAGGGCAGGCATCCTTCGTGCTTCCATTGTAGGATACGTTCGGAACGCCTTTGCTTTCACATGCCGTCGGTGCGCCCATTGAGTCAGCATGCTGTGAAATCAGGACGCATCCGTCGTTGATCAGCTTGTTTGCAGCTTCCTTCTCAAGCGCTTCATCATACCATGAACCTGTGAAGGTTACTTCCATCGTAGCCGATTCGCAAACTGAACGCGCGCCCAAGAAGAAGGATGTGTATCCCGATACTACTTCCGCATATGTGAAGGCACCGACATAGCCGAGCTTTGCCTGATCGGCGGTAATGTCCCCAGCGTCAATCATTTCGTTGATTTTCATACCGGCAGCGATTCCGGCGAGGTATCTTCCTTCGTAGATGGAAGCAAACGCATTGTGGTAGTTATCAAGACCTTCGGTATGCGCCTTCGTTCCCGTTGAGTGGCAGAACTGTACTTCCGGGAAATCTTTCGCAGCCTGAATCATAAAATCCTCATGGCCAAACGAATCGGCAAAGATGATTCCACATCCGGCATCAACCAGCTCAGCCGCTGCATCATAGCACTCTTGTCCTTCCGGAATATTCGTCTTGATCACGGCTTCTACATTAAGATTCTCACATGCAGCATTCGCAGCATCGATAAAGTTCTTGTCATACGTTGAGTTTTCGTCATGCAGACAGATGAATCCAACCTTAAACGCCGCATCCTCTGAATCATCTCCGCCGCCGCATCCCGTCAGCGTTACGGAAAATGCGAAGATCATCATGAACGCAAGTACCAATGATAATACTTTTTTCTTCATTTCTTTCCTCCTTAAAGCTGAAATGTTTAGATAAATGAAACAAAGACAGGCTGATGGCCTGTCCGCCAATTTTCACGGTGTGAACCATTGCTCCGGGAAATGCCACCATATTGCTCTCGCGCAAGCCGCTGCGCTGCGAAACAAACCGTGAACTCACCCAAATCAACCAATAGTCGTAACGAAGGCATTACGGTAGACACGCACGATCCATCTCTTCCGTGCTTATATTGGCTTTTCTAATCATGGTTTTGAACCATATATTGAGTTTAACCTCTGAAATTACCAGTGTCAACAAAAATTCGAGCGCATTCGTAAAATTTTAGTCCTGCGCCATTTCCTTCTGGCAAACAGGACAATACACGCTGCTCCTGCCGGAAACAACGATCCGGCAGAGCATTTTCCCACAATTCGGGCAAAGCTCCCCTGCATGACCATAAACCTGTAAAAACGGCGTGTTGCGGTAATCCTTCCCTTTTGTTTGCAGATATTCTGGCTGCGAAATTTCGTTCTTTTCGATAAAAAATGCAATCCGCTGTGGAATGACTTCCGCAAGGCGCTCCCAGTCCTGATCCGCTAAACGGTTCGCAGGGCACGCAGGGAAGATCCCGGCAGTAAACAAAATTTCATCCGAATAGATATTGCCGATACCCGCTATGATGCTTTGATCCAGCAAACAATTCTTGATCGCCTTTGTCCGCTTTCCCATATGCATTTTTAAAAATGCCCCGGTCAGGGCGGGGTCGAACGGTTCTATTCCTAACTTGGAAATTCCGCTGTAGGTATCCGTTTCTCCTTTTTGCAAAAGCCAAAACCGCCCGAAACGGCGCATATCGGAAAAGCGCAGTTCCATGCCATTGCCCAGGCGAAAAACAAGATGCGTGTGCTTTTCTTCGGGAAAATCCGGCGGCGCAAGGAGCAGACCGCCCGTCATGCGCAGGTGCAGGATGATGCGGCTGCCATTATCCAGGCAAATCATCAGAAATTTTCCCCTGCGATCCATGCCGCAAATCGTCCGATTCACAAGCAGCCTGCGAAATTCACCTGCCGCAGGATGGGCGATGATTTCCGGACGTCTTATCAAAAGATCCGCAATCGAAAGACCCCGAATTTGCGGCTCTATCACTCTTTTGACTGTTTCAACTTCCGGAAGCTCCGGCATTATGTTCACCTCCCTGCCTAATCGGCAGCTTAAAAGCAGCGGCAAAATCATCCCGGCAATGCCCGCTGCCCTCGCTTCGGAAATACGAGCCAGTAAAGTCAGGTCACCCATGCCTGCCACCTCTTACTTTAATAAGAGTAATGTACCCACCGGTCCGCATTGGTTCCGTCCGTTATCAAGCCCGGCAGTGTCACCGTTTTGCTTTGCGAAAAGATTTCTGAACGCCTTGCGTGATCATATCATCCGGCTTCACCGTGCCGAGCAGCAAAGGAGACGCAGGATCATGCGCTTTATAATTTTCAATTGCTTTCTGCGGATTTTTATTGGCATAGCAATATTTACAGCCATTCGGGCAAGTATCATACGCGCCGATATCACGGGTTTCGATACAGTGGCAGCCATGCCGCGCGCCCTTATGTTTCAACGACTTAAAATCGATGTTGTTCGCACTGCCGAGGATGTCAAGCGTCATGCAGCCCGCAGGATGGATTCCATACTGTGAAAAATCTCCATTAAGTCCACAAGCCTGAATAAAAATCCCATGCCGCGCCGCAATCGCACCCAGCCCCTTTGCCAGCGTATCCATATCCCGTTCCGACAGCACGATCAGCTCCGGCATATTAGATTCTACCTTTTTATACATCTCTACAAAGCTAAAAATGCATCTGTCAATATGCGGCGCTAATACCCCTGCCATCCGCTCAAAAGTCTCAAAATGCCGCTCGATGGTATAATCCTTCGTCAGCAAAACGGGATCATACCGCCAGGCGACACGATGCTTTCCCACCAGCTCCGATAGCCGGATAAGCGTTTGCATACTTTCCTCAATCCCCGGCACACCCGGCTCAACGTCCTTTCCATATGCGGTAATCGTATAGTAAAAGTACGCCGGAAACCGATCTGTAATTTCATGCAGGCGGGGCAGGATCGGCTCGTAATTTTTCGAACAGAACACGACGCAGTCCACCAGCTGGGGCGTAAGCGCATAACGCGACACTTTATTCGGAAAAAGAGGATTGCGCGAAAGAACATAGCCTTCCGAAAAACGCTGCAAAAGCCAGTCTGTGTAATATTGTACGGTGTCTGTCCGTCCACCGGTATTGATAATCATCGGAAATCTCCTTTTGCATATATCCCCGCAACGGCGAAAGATCATATATCATCCTGCTTTGATTCATAGCATCCCTATTATAGCAAACGTATGTTCAAAAATCAAAGCAATATCAAGAGTATTTCTTCTTTTCCTCCAGCCTCACGCAAAATATTTTTCATTCGCATGCGCATAATGTACGATTCTCGGCTCATGACGCAGAATAAGCTCCCAGTCGTTTTGCAAAGCCGCATTTTCCGCATACGCTTCCAGATATTCGATCGGTTCCAGGTCTCCCACAATACATTCCCCATTATCCAAAACGAGGGATATGCTGTCCCTGCTGTGGCTCGGCGTTGCGATAATCTCCCCTGCAATCCCCAACTTCGCGAGAAATGCCCGGCTCTGCACGCAAGTGATGCAAACAGCGACCTTTTCATCAATCGGTTCATAGCTTAAATGCCTTTCCCGTTTAAAAATATCATCCGCAAAATGCACATAAGGAAGCTGCGTATCAAGAATCAACAATTTTACTCCCATTTTGGCAAGCGTTCCGGCAAGTCCAATATGGTCGGGATGGTAGTGTGTCGCCAAAAGGTAAGTGATTTCCTCCACCGATAGGGCATTCTTTTTTAACGCTTTATAAAAGAGAGGCAGCGTCCCGGCGTAATCTGTATCAACCAGTAACCCGCCGTTTGTTCCACGCACAAAATATGTATTTGTATTGCCGTAACGTAATCTTACCATCTTAATTCCGTCCCTCTCATTTCATGCTGTCCTTCTAATAGAGAATAGAGATATGAATACAGAAATATGGAGATATGGAAAGTGCAGACGGACGCCTTGCGGACAGTGCCTTGCAGCCTGCAAGCGGATAAACGTCCCGCAAGTGGGTCAGCAATATACCTCCATGCCGTACTTTGTTTTTACCCTGCCGAGCTTTTCTGTCATCGGTTTTAACAAAAGAAACAAAAAGACCGCTGTGGCAATGGCATGCATCAGATTGAGATACGCCGCGCTTGTATAGACCATCACTGCCATTTCTAACGTTGGTTTATCTGCCATTACTAAGATCGTCCAAATATCCACAATAAACCCATAGAGAAAAAACGCAGCGACAGCGCCAAATACCATGACTGGCAGCTTCCGAACCCGATCTGCGTGCTTATGAAAAATCAAGCCCGCCAAATAGCCAATCAAAGCCATTGCCATCATCTGCCACGGCACCCATGGACCTTGCCCAAACAAAAAATTTGAGACAAAGGCTGACATCGCGCCTACGAGAAAGCCCGCCTCTTTTCCTAACGCCACACCAGAAATAATAATGATCGCTACAATCGGTTTAAAGCTTGGTATCATCATAAACGCCGCCCGCCCGCAAACAGCGGTAGCGATCATCACTGCTAAAATAACGATTTCCCTCGCCTTCGGCTTCCTTCGTTCAAAGCTGACGAAAAATGGGATCATCGCATAAATTACAATCAAAAAACATACTACAAAGTAGCGCTTATTATTGAAGATGTAAAACCCCGCCAATATGGTCAGCGCCGCCATGAGCAGCATACCGATATCGATTAATTTTTTCGATAAGCGTTCCGGGCGGCTAGCTTCTGATTTCGATGAATCCGGCGTTTCCGGCAAGTCCTTCAATGCTGTCGCATTCATCGTTTGCACTGATTTCAGCAAAACCTTCGAATCCGTCGGTTCCACCGTTCCCGGGAGTTTTTCCAGTTCCGCCGAACCCGGTGAAACTTCTCCGTGCAAGCATTTCATTTCCGTTGGAAACCCACTCTCATCATCAGCAGAAGAAAGACTATCAGATGAGCCGCCCGTCTCCGGCTCTTTTCCATCCAAATTATCCTGCACCAGCGCTGCAATATCATCTACCGTCACGGCATTCTCGAAAATATGCCGCGACATCCTGTTCGCCGCAGTCGTATAAAAGCTATTGCCGGAAAAAAACGCCCTTGGCGTATTAGTGGTGATAATCTTCCCATCGAAGAACATAGCGCACCGATCGCCATACCTGCCGCAAAACTCCACATCATGCGATACCATGACGACCGTAACGCCCTCTTCTTTTAAACGGCGTAAAATCGCCGCCATCTTAAACTTAAAACTGCTGTCAAGTCCCTTGGTCGGCTCATCTAAAAAAAGAATCTCAGGTTCTAAAAGCAACACTTTCGCAAGCGCCGCCCGTTGCTGTTCCCCGCCCGAAAGATCAAAGGGATGCATCTCCAAAAGATGTCCGATTTCAACAGTTTGCGCGATTTCCTCTACCCTGCGATGCTTTTCCTCATCAGCGATATCCTGGCCTTCGAAAATTTCTAACAGATCGAGCCGCACTGTTTTTTCCACGAATATGCTCTGCGGATTTTGCGGCAAAACGCCGAGCATCCCCGAAAAGAGTTCATTTCGCTTATACTTGTCGATATTCCGATCCTTGATTTTAATGACGCCCCGGTAAGGCTTCCTGATCCCGCTGGCAAGGGAAAGCGCCGTGCTTTTTCCCGTCCCATTGCCGCCGACCAGGCAAAAAAGCTCGCCCGGATACACCGCAAACGATAAATCCTTTATCACATCAGCGTCCTGACGGCTATATCTGAACCAGACGTCTTTCATTTCAAGCACCGGCTTCGCATCCTGCTTTCCTTCCTCTTCTACTGGCAATCCGCGTTTTCCGATATCCCGTCCGGCAAAAAGCGCCGTCAGCCAATTCCGTCCGCCCCGTACATCAATCGGACAGGGAAGCTCCTTGCCAATACCTTTCTGATAAAGCAAAGCATATGCCTGCAATGGCGTCGGCATCGCCATAAACATCGGATGGTTTTTTTCTGCCAGGATCGCGCCCACATTGGCAGGCATATCATTTGCGATGATTCGCCCTTGATCCAGCACGATCGCCCTGTCGCACATGGGGATCACATCCTCCAGCCTGTGTTCCGTAATGACTACCGTCGTACCGGATTCCCGGTTGATCTTCCGCACAGTTTCCAGAAAATCCCCCGCTGCGATAGGGTCAAGCTGCGAAGTAGGTTCGTCCAAAATCAAAACATCCGGCTGCATCGCCATGACCGAAGCCAGGTTCAGAAGCTGCTTTTGCCCGCCCGATAAATGATTCACATCTTTATGAAACCAGGTTTGTATCCCAAAAAAGCTCGCCATTTCCGCCACCCGCAGACGGATCGTCTTCGTATCCATCCCCAGGTTTTCCAAACCAAAAGCCAGCTCATGCCATACTTTATCGGTCACGATCTGGCTGTCTGGATCTTGCAAAACGTAACCGATTCTGGATGCTTGCTGCTTTTTTTCCAGTTGTTCGAGCAGTTTTCCATAAAAAAGAACCTCACCTGTTTTCTCTCCGTGCGGCGTCAAGGCAGGCTTGAGGTTTCGCAATAGCGTACTCTTGCCAGAACCCGACTGGCCGCAAACGGCCACCATTTCACCTATTTCCACATCAAAGCTAATATCCCGCAGCGCCGGAACATCCTTGCCCGGATAGGCAAAAGTTAAATTCTTGACTGCAAACGTCGCCATACGACCACCTCTTTTATTTCTACGATGACAGGAAAAAAACAAAGGACAGCATAAGCCAGGTAACTGGCCAGCCCCATGCCGCCCGCCTCCGCCATGACAATATGTGGATAAAACGAAACAGCGCATGTCCCCATGACTGCTCCTGCTAAAACGATTCCTGCCGCCAGCAGCAGGACAAGGCCGGAAACCAGATCCCGCCGGTCAAAGCGATAGATGGAAAACGTGCTTCTCGCCGCTGCGCCATATCCCCGGCAGCGCATGGAATCCGCCGAATCAATCGCATTTTCCAAAGCCCAGGTAAACATCACCGAAACGATTTTAATCCCATGGCGTACTTTTTCCCGCACGCTCCCGTTTGAAACATCCCGGCCGATGCATTTTTGCCCATCCGATATTTTTTTGATCTGCATCTTGTAATTGGGAACAAAGCGCATAACCATGGAAAAAATCAAGGAAACGGCCGGCATCAGTTTTCCGAAGAGAAAGACAAATTTATCGCTTGTCATGATCTTGTTATAACAGGAAAACCAAAGCAGCACCGAAGACAGCATAAAACCCATCAAAAGACCATAGATGGCAGCCTCCAAGCTCACATACCGCCACTGAGTATAATAAAACAGGATCGTATCGCCCTGCTGATTGACCAGCGGATTCACAATGACGACCAGAAACATCATGGGCAGCAGGAAACACAGGAAAAATCGAAGCGTCCCCTTGCCGCCCAATAACAATGCATAGGTCAGCGATGCCACCATGGAAATACTGAGAAAGACAGGGTGGATCAAAAATATCCCGATTCCTATGACACCGCAGAAAAAAAGAAAATTGATAACCGGGTGGTAATTTGCAAATGTGCTTTGCATCATTCAGCCCATTCTTCAAACGACCAGCTTACTTCATCACCTGCTTTAAGCGTACAAGCATCGGCCGATTTCATCACCTGTTCGTCATTGACCTCATAAACCCATCCCGCCGTATCCGTCGCAGCAACACCGCCGATAGAAGTCACATACGGAGAATCGCTCGATTGATCGAGCACGACCTCACAGCCGGACGTATCCGAGTAAGCATTGAGCGTATCCATCACTGTACCGTCTTTTGAGATTTCCACGATCATATCCTCAACATCCGCTACACCAGAATCATCAGGATACTCGATTTCCAGCGTAACGCTGATCATCTCGTCCGCACCCTGCGCCGCATCGCCATCATTGCCGCCGCCTCCGCATGAAACAAGCGCGACAGCTAAAATCATTGTCATAAAAAGAACTGATAACTTTTTCATTTTTCTCCTCCTTATTTTCACAAGCACAAACGCAGCCTTGCCGATTTTTTCAAAGGGGCAAGCTTTGCTGACATTCCCTGCATAATAAAAAAGCGCACGCCCTACCTCAGAAGACTCACCATGATAAGCCGCCAACATCGCTCCCGACTAAATCCATTCATGGATATCACGGTTGCTGAGACACAGTGCCGGCATTTCACCGGCTTTCGCAATGCTGCGCTTTCTTTATGAACTTATTATGTGATTATTTTGTTAATATTTTACGATATTAAAGCGAAAAGGTCAATCCATTTCACCGTTTTAGAATTCTTTATCCCTGATACGATGAAATGAAACGCTCCTGCCTATAAAACAAAATGCCAAAGCAGCCTTTATCAAAAGCTTCTCTGGCATTAAAATCTTCAATATAAGCCGCTGCGATTCTCACGCGCAAGCCGCTGCAATTTGCGATCATGCGCCCTCAGCCGCAAACCGCTACAGCCTCCATCTGCCTGTTCATGGCGACCCACGCCTGGCGGCCGGCGTCACCTAAAATTCCGCTGATTTTGGCGTACGCGGAAACGGCAGCACGTCCCGGATATTGCCCATTCCCGTAATATACATGATGATCCGCTCAAAGCCCAGGCCGTAGCCGGAATGCTTCACGCCGCCGTACTTGCGAAGATCCAGGTACCAGTGATAATCATCTTCCGTCATACCCATTTCTTCGATTCTCGATTTCAAAACATCGTAGCGTTCTTCCCTCTGGCTTCCGCCGATGATTTCTCCGACGCCCGGAACTAATAAATCACAAGCAGCGACGGTTTTTCCATCGTCGTTCAGCCGCATATAGAAGGCTTTGATCTCCTTCGGATAATCCGTCACAAAGACCGGTTTTTTATATACCTGTTCCGTAATATAGCGTTCATGTTCTGTCTGTAGGTCGATCCCCCATTTGACAGGATACTGGAATTTTTCGCCTGACTTCTGCAAAATATCCACCGCCTGCGTATACGTGATCCGTTCAAAATCAGACTCCACGATATTTTCCAGCCTGTCAAGCAGACCCTTGTCGATGAATTTTCCGAAAAATTCCATCTCCTCAGGCGCATGCTCCATGACATAACGAATCACATACTTGATCATCGCCTCCGCCACATCCATGTTATCCGTCAAATCAGCAAACGCCATTTCAGGCTCGATCATCCAGAATTCAGACGCATGCCTTGCCGTATTGGAATTCTCCGCCCGGAAAGTCGGCCCGAAGGTGTATACGTTGCGGAACGCCAAGGCAAAGGTTTCCGCTTCAAGCTGCCCGCTTACCGTAAGGCCCGCTTCCTTGCCAAAGAAATCCTCGCTGTAGTCGATCCTGCCATCTTTCCCACGCGGCGGCTGCTCCATATCGAGCGTCGTTACCCGGAACATTTCACCCGCGCCTTCACAGTCGCTGGCCGTGATGATCGGCGTATGCACATACACGAAATTATTTTCCTGAAAGAACCGATGAAGGGCATAGGCCGCCAGGGAACGCACGCGGAAAACTGCTGAAAACGTATTACTCCTCGGACGCAGATGTGCGATTTCTCGCAAAAACTCCATGCTGTGCCGTTTCTTTTGAAGCGGGTAATCCGCAGCAGACCCGGCCTCAACAACGACCTTTTTCGCCTTGATTTCAAACGGCTGCTTGGCCTGAGGCGTCAAAACGAAAGTTCCCGTAACCCTGAGAGCTGCCGCAATGGGCGCTTTGGAAATTTCATCGAAATTATCTAAAAACTCCGCTTCATAAACGACCTGCACCGAGCGGAAAAACGAGCCGTCATTCAGTTCGATAAAGCCAAACTTATTCGAGCCCCTGTTTGTCCTGATCCAGCCGGAGACAGTTATTTCACGATCAGCATATTGTTCGCTTTCCCTGTATAATTTTTTGATTTCTGTATCCTTCATGATTCGAAAGCCCCCTGTGTTTTGTTTTATTTTTCAAGCATCTTTACGGCATCGATCGATAAATTGAGTTCCTGCTCTTTTTTCATCGTATCCAGGTACTCATTGATTTCCTGCTCAATATCGGGATATTGCTTGACAACATCCATGATTTCCTTCGGAATCGCCTTGGAAAAATCTACTTTTACCGCTTTCACGCCCGCCTGGCTTTCCATCGCCTTCACGGCGTCAATGGACAGCCCCTTTGCCTGCTCGTCGCGCATCGTCGTCAAATACATATTAACGCTCGCCTCAAAATCAGGATATTTTTTAATCACCTGCATGATTTCCTCCGGTACAGTTCCATCCTTTCCCACCGAGGCATGAAAAAGGCCTTCGAGCGGCTTTACGCTTGCTTCTGATTCCAGCGCTTCCCGGGCATCCGGTGACAAACGCATTTTTTTCTGGATCTCCGCCGCCTTTAAATACGGATTGACTACCTCGCCAAGCTCTGGGTACTGCTTGAGTTTTTTCAAAATTTCTTCTGAAATAACGTTTTTCTTTTCCATGCTTCTTCCTCCTCATTTCATCATGTGTTTGACAATCAGCTTCTCTGAATTATCAAACCCCTTTAACAGATCCTTGTCCCTTCCGGAACAATATCATCCACAAAGATAACCTGACAGCCGCAAGCGTTGTTCGTCCCTGCCAAAAGCATCCCCTCGCTCGTCACGCCGGTCAGCCTTGCCGGGGCTAAATTAGCAACCACGATAATTTTCCTGCCTTCCAGTTCCTCCGGCTTATAATCGTTCTTGATGCTGGAAACGATAACCCTTTCCTTGATCCCGTCAAACAGCGTCAGCTTATAATTGCTGTGCGCCTTTCTGATTTCCTGGCACTTGAGAACCTTGCAGACCCGCAGATCCATGGCAAAGAACTGATCCGTTGTAATTTCCGGCTCTACGACAGGCTGTACCTCATCCGGCTCTCCGTAAACCTTGACAATTTCCGGCTCTTTTTCCGCTTCCAAAGCTGCCTGTTCCAAGGCTTCTTCTTCCGCTGTCTTTGGAAAACTGAAATCCAAAAGGTGCATAAAGCGTTCTTTTTCGATCGCATAGAGGAACAGATAGAGGCGTGGGCCCCTTTCCTTGCTGATCAGCAGCTTGTACACCTTCTTGAAAAACTCGCCCTGGACTTGTTTCAGGTTTTCGATATCCGCACCAAACACTTCCTTCGGAATATCGTAGAGCTTCGTGTTGAGGGAATCGAGATCATAATCGCCTGCTTTAATGAAATCATACAGCAATGCGATTTCCTTCTTTTCGTCCTCTGTAAAGGTCTGGTAAAAATCCCAGTCCCGCCAGCCGCGCAGCTTGTTTGCCATTTCCGGGGCGCACTGTTCCAGCCAGTATTTTGCCAGCCCCAGACGGGTATCAAAATCTTCATATTTATATGGCGTACCGATCTTTTCAAAGACGGTCTCCATCATCGGCACGTTGAAATCGACGATCGAGCCGAGCTGAACCAAAAGATTCATCGGCACGGTCTTGACCTCATGCCCCTCGACCAGGCTGAATTCCATCACGGTCTGGTTATGCTCATTAGCCGTTCCATCTTTGTAGGCGCGGTACATCTTGTCAAATTCAAAATACTGCCGCAGGATTCCTTCATCGAAACAGAAATCAAACGCCTTCTTCGGATCAGTCTTGGAATAGAGCCACAGGATGATTTCAGGTTCATATATTTTAAGCAGCGTTTCAGGCGTCAGATTCAAGCCGGAAGAACCGGACATCTTCCCGGTCGAGCCTTTGATGCCGATAAATTCATAACCCTGGAACATCGGCGGTTCCCAGTTAAAAATCTTGCGGCAGATCACGCTGCTCGTTTCATAGCTTCCGCCCGGGCTTGCATGATCCTTGCCGCCCGGTTCAAAGTCAACGCCTTCATAGCGCCAGCGCATCGGCCAGTCAGCTTTCCAGGCGAGCTTGCAATTGAAATTTGTTTTAAAATCAAATGTGCCTTTATGCCCGCATTCGCATTCATATTCGGCAACGGTGTTATCGTCTGATATGGATGTAATTTTCGTGGTATCCTTATGGCATTCCGGGCAGAATATGCTGACAGGAAAATACGCGTCGCGCTCGCCTTCTTCCGCCTCCTGCGTGCGGAAGCTGTCAAGAATATCAAAAATTTCCTTTCGCTTTGAGATCGCCTCGATCACGTCGTCTTTGTATTTTCCGGAGGTATACATTTCCGTCTGATATTTATAGTCCATCTCTATGCCGAATTTTTTAATGGATTCCATAAATTCAGCCTCAAAATACTTCGCATAATTGGCATGCTCCGTATCAAAAGGATTCGGCACGTCGGTATAGGGTCTTCCGATATACTGCTCCATCACATTATCCGGATCGACATCTTTAACATTCTTCGGGACTTTACGGAATCTGTCGTATTCATCCCATGAAAACAGGAGCTTTGCCTTTTTTCCTTTTTTCACGAGTGCCTTCGCAACAAACAGGCTGGTCGCAATGTCCCTGAAATTGCCGATATGAATCGAACCGGACGGGCTGATTCCCGCTGCACAGACATATTCTTCTTTATCTGGATTCTTTTTAATGATTCGATCTGCGATTTTTTCTGCCCAATGCATAAATACACCTCTCTCTTTATTTGATGATTTCTATAATTTCATAGTTGATAATGCCGTCGGGGATCTCTACCGCTACCTGATCGCCCTTCCTATGCCCGATGAGCGCTTTGCCGACGGAAGATTCATTCGATATTTTTCCATTAAAAGGATCGGATTCCGTTGCGCCGACCAGTGCAAATTCTTCTTCAAATCCAGCGTCCAGATCCTTCACCTTTACTTTAAGCCCTACGTTTACGACATCCCCTTTTACATCTTCATCCTGGACGATTTTAGCCTTGCGGATCATCGTTTCCAGTTTATGAATCCGCTCCTCCAGTTCAGCCTGCTCGTTCTTCGCTGAATCGTATTCGGCATTTTCCGATATATCCCCATAGGAGATCGCTTCTTTGATTCTTTCGGCAACTTCCGCCCTTTTTACGGATACCAATTCTTCGTGCTCGGCTACGATTTTGTCATATCCCTCTTTTGTTAACAGTATTTCTTCGTTCATGTTATCTGTCATTTGGTAAATCTCCTTTCGACCTGTCGTCGTATCGAATTATTATACTTGAAAACCTTACGATTGTCAACGATTGCAACGCTTTTGGATTATTGACATTCCTGCGTGTCAATGGTATTGTAAGGTTGTCTAATATAGTATATACAAGGAGGCGGCAATTATGAAAATAAGCGGAGCAATTTTTGATTTGGATGGAACACTTCTTGATTCCAATGAAATGTGGCACGGGGCGGCTGCCCGGTATATCACGTCTTTGATGAAAACGCCGGAAGCAAACTTAGGGGATAAGACCAAGGCCATGACGCTTCCGGAGCTGTGCGCCTATCTAAAGACTGAATACCGAATCGCGGCCACGGAAGAAAAAATCGCAAAAGGCTTTAACGCTATTTTGCGCGAAGGATACCTGGCCGGCGTCGAATGCAAGGAATACGTCCCGGTCCTGTTGGAAAAGTACAAGCAAAAAGGCGTCAAGATGTGCGTTGTCACCTCGACGGACCGGAAGGTTGCTGATGAAGTGCTGGCACGAATCGGCATCAGGGATTATTTCTTTCATATTATCACGCTGGAGGATTCCGGCGGCGGAAAGGATACGCCCGAAGTATTCTTAAAAGCATATGAAACACTTGGAACACCGAAAGATGAGACCGTCGTATTCGAAGACGGACTGCTTTCCATCGGCGGTGCAAAGGACGCAGGGCTTTATGTGATCGCGGTAGCGGACAAGAGCGAACGCCAAAATAAATCCGTGATTAAAAAGCTGGCGGACGAATATATCGAAGGCTTTGACGAGCTGCTGTAAGCCAGTATCCATATGGCGGGATATTTTATGAAATGCGGCGAAAAAGTTCTGCGAAAGAGGTGCGCCACTTTTGCACAGCAAACCAATGCCCGAACGCAGCATAGAATTTATGACGACCTGAACACCGTAGGATATAATCATCTGACTGTTTTTTCAAAAATCTACGGAAATCAGGCATACGGCCATAAACATCTGGCTGCCATTTCATCAAATCAAATTTTGAAAATATGCAAGGGAGAATACTGTAAAAGAAAACAGACCTTTCATTACGATTTGTGCCGCTAACTGAAAGACGGCGGAATGGAGGATACCATGAAACAAGTAAAAATCACATCAGGCGAATATGAATTTATCGGAACGCTTCTCACCGAGCAAGCGCCGAAGACCTGTGCGGTATTTGAAAAAATGCTGCCGATCAAAAGCAAATTCATCCATGTGAGATGGAGCGGCGAGGGAATCTGGATTCCATATGGTGATTTACGAACCGGGCTGGATTACGAAAACCACATTTCCCACCCTGCGATCGGGGAAATGCTGCTCTATCCCGGCGGGATCAGCGAAATGGAAATCATCATGTCCTATGGCCGCTGCTGCTTTGCCAGCCAGTACGGGCAGTTAGCAGGCAATCACTTCCTGACAATCACGGAAGGTCTTGAACGGCTAAACGAATTTGGCAAAAAAGTCCTGTGGGAAGGCGGACAGGATATCGAAATCACATTGATTGAGAGTTAGCAAATAGGTAATATGTAATACAAGCAAAATGATATCTATCGCCTAACAGGAGTTTATTATGAAAAGGAACACATACGCGGAAATCGCGAAAACACTGAAAAAGTTTGAAATCGGCGGCATCACGGAGCAGCTCGTTGATGAATTAGAAGCATCCTGTATGCAAATGCCGCCGGAAATCGAATTCAATAAAACCGCCA
>CAJUEB010000016.1 GCA_910585135.1 uncultured Eubacteriales bacterium | reverse complement strand
GACGAGCATGGACGCGACCTTCAACTGTAGCGGCTCGATCAAGGTGGCCGGGGAAACGATCCACTGTTGGCGGTCGAGCAACCCGCACGGAACACAGAGCCTGAAGCAGGCGGTGGGAAATTCCTGTAACCCTGTTTTCGTGAAGCTGGCAACGGATATCGGCATTGATACGTTTTACAGCCATTTGGATACCTTTGGGATCACGGGGACAACCGGGGTGGATTTTCCGGGCGAGACGACTGCGATCCTCCAATCCCGCGATACGGCAGGTCCGGTTGGCCTGGCGACGATCGGTTTTGGGCAGGGAATCGCGGTGACGCCGATCCAGCTCATCACAGCGATCAGTTCTTTTGGCAATGACGGAAAGCTGATGAAACCAAGGCTCGTGAAGGAACTCAAGGATGCGGATGGCAATACGGTCAAGGAATTCGATACGGAGGTTGTCAGGCAGGTCGTATCGGAGGAAACCGCTTCCGAGATGTGTGACATCATGGAATTCGTCGTCGCAGAAGGCGGCGGCGGAACTGCGGCGGTCGAGGGCTACCGGGTCGGCGGTAAGACAGGGACTGCGAACAAGGCGAATGAGGGCGGAGGCGGCTACAGCAACGATACGTTCTCATCTTGTATTGCCATGGCGCCGATGGACGATCCGCAGGTGACGGTCCTTGTGATCGTAGACAGCCCGCAAGGCGTGCATTTCGGAAGCGTCACGGCAGCGCCTGGCGTACAGCAGATCATGTCCGATACGTTGCGTTATCTCAATATATCGCCTGATGCGGAGGCAGTTAAGGAAGCAGAGGCAGAAAAAGTGGCAGTTCCCGATGTGGTCGGGCAGAACATCAGTGAAGCTGTCGGTATTCTGGGCGGTGCGTCGCTGTCATATGATACGGACAAAGCGGCGGCAGAGCAGGAAGATTTTATTGTGATGCGGCAGTATCCTGCTGCGGGAACGAAGGTAAAAAAGAACAGTAAAATATATCTGTATAAGTAAGTAGGTGGCTATGAACAAAATAGCGGTAACGGATGCTGTTAAGGCTGTCGGTGGAGCTTTAATACGCAGAGGCGCGGACAATTTCATAAGCGGTGTAAAACACGATTCCAGGGAGTGCGGGGCAGGCGATCTGTTCGTTGCGATCATCGGGGAAAATATGGATGGACATCAATTCATCCCGCAGGTGGTGGAAAAGGGCTGCCGCACTGTCCTGGTATCCCATGAGGATGGCTGGGCGGAAGCGGTAGGTGATGTGGCGCTCAATGTCATCTTGGTGGAAGATACGGTCTACGCCTTGGGCGAGCTGGCCAAATATTACCTGCAAACGCTCGACGTGCTGAAGATTGCCGTCACGGGAAGCGTGGGAAAGACTTCTGTCAGGGATATGATTTATTATGTCCTGCGTGAGAAATACGTGTGTGGACGCAATTTGAAAAATTTCAACAATGCGATCGGCGTGCCGATTTCCATTTTTCAATTTGACAGCAGCATCCAGGCTGTTGTTTTGGAGCTGGGCATGAATCAGTTTGGGGAAATAGACCGGCTGGCGGAAATCGTAAAGCCGCATATTGCCGTCATTACTAATATTGGCATTTCCCATATCGAAAACTTAGGAAGTCGGGATGGAATTTTTCAGGCGAAAATGGAGATAACAAAGCATATAGCAGGACGCGGCGAGATGAAAGGCGGCGCGCTTGTTTTCCCCTTTGACGATGAATATCTGACAAAGGAAAATACAAAAGGCGCTTATCAGCAAATCGTGATCGGAGAAGATGGAAGGAGCGAATATATCATTTCTTCTGTTGACGATTTTGGGCTTTTGGGCATACAATTTACGTTAGAGCATCAGCAGGAAAGCTGCCGGATTAAGCTTTCCGTTCCGGGACGGCACAATGCGGTAAACGCAGCGCTCGCAATCGCAGCCGGGGGACTTGCCGGTGTCACAATAGAACAGGCGCAGCAGGGACTTTCCAAAGTGGAGCTGACTGGCAGCAGGCTAAAGCAGCTTACAAACGGCAGGATCAGCGTGATAGACGACACGTATAATGCCAGCCCGGCTTCCATGAAGAGTGCGATGAAGGTGCTGGAAATCAGTGAAAGCAAAGGGCATAAGATCGCGATCCTGGGCGATATGTATGAGCTTGGCGCGGAAAGCAAGCACCAGCATTTCGGTATCGGGCTTTTTGCAAGAAACCTCCGCATCGATACGGTCATTGCGATCGGGGAGGATGCTGCGCAGATTGCAGAAGGGGCAGAAGGCGGACAGGTGGATGTCGCTTATTTCAAAAATAAAGAAGCTTTTTATGCGAAAATGGGTCAATTTATCGGAATTGGGGATATAATCTTAGTTAAGGGCTCCAGGGGAATGAAAATGGAGAAAATAGTTGAGAAGCTTTTAGAAATTTAGGAGTTGCCATGCGTTATACTAATATCGGAATAATCATCTTAATTGCGTTTTTGATTTCTGTCGTTGTAACAAAGCTTGAAATTCCTGTTTTACGGGCAAAGGCCGGGCAGAATATCAGGGAAGACGGTCCTGCGTCGCATCTGTCGAAGGCGGGAACGCCCAGCATGGGCGGGATTGCCATTATCCTGGGGGCAGTGCTGGCCAGCCTGCTGGCAGGCTGGATGTGGGGGAGCAGGCTGTCGGATATCCTCGTCATCTTGTTTGTGTTCGCAGGCTTTGGCCTGATCGGCTTTTTTGATGATTATTTGAAGGTGATCAAGAAAAACAATTTAGGCCTTAGGGCGTATCAGAAATTCGGGCTGCAGATCGTGATATCTGTGGCATTGGCTGTTTTTTTGGCAAATTATACCGACAGCAGCACTTATGTGTATATTCCCGTAGCGGAAGTTTACCTCGATTTTGGGATCTGGTATATTCCGTTCATCGTTTTCGTGATGCTGGCGATGACGAATGCGGTGAACTTGACTGATGGACTGGATGGCCTGGCGTCGGGCGTGACGGCCTTCGTCAGTCTCTTTTTCTCGGTAGCGGGGATTACGTACGGCATTTCATCCGGCGCTTATTTCTGTGCTGCCCTGTGTGGCGGCTGTCTCGGTTTTCTGGTGTTCAATAAAAATCCCGCTAAGATATTCATGGGGGACACGGGTTCGCTTGCGCTTGGCGGCGGGCTTGCGGCGGCGGCGATCGTGATGAAGCTTGAACTGCTTTTGCCGGTTGCGGGGCTGATCTATGTCATAGAGGCCCTGTCCGTTATTTTGCAGGTCGGCTATTTTAAGCTGACGAAGGGCAAGAGAATATTCAAGATGGCGCCGATTCATCATCATTTTGAAAAATGCGGCTTTAAAGAAGTGCAGGTCGTGATCGCATTCTGGATTTTTGCTATCGTATGCTGTGTGATCGGATTTAGCATGATTTAATGGATATTCAGGTATTTATCAGGTGAGGAGAGGATATAATGTCACAGGGCGATTTTGCGCAAATAGAAAATAAGCAGGTTCTGGTCGTCGGAATGGGAAATTCAGGGAAGGCCGCCGTGCAGGCGATGCTTGCGTTAAAGGCCGTTGTTTCCGTGCAGGACAGCAAGCCGGAGGATTCTATCGATCCGCAGCTTTTGGCTTTTTTGAGGGATAAAAATGTAACGTGTTATTTCGGGCGGCAGCCTGCGGACATGGGGCAGTTCGATATGCTCATCATCAGTCCCGGCGTATCCCCTGAATTGGCGTTCATCCAGGAAGCGCGCAGGGCAGGCGTGGAGATTATCGGCGAGCTGGAAATTGCCTACCGGATCGGCAGCGGCAATTACGTCGCGATTACCGGTACGAACGGAAAAACCACGACGACAACGCTGGTCGGGGAAATATACAAGGCGGCGGGCAAAAAGACGTATGTAGTAGGAAATATCGGCGTAGCCGTCATTTCCAAGGCATTATCCGCAGAGCAGGATAGCTGGCTGGTGACGGAAACCAGCAGCTTCCAGCTTGAAACGATCAAAGAATTCCAACCGGTCGTTTCGGCTATACTAAACTTGACGCCGGATCATCTCGACCGGCACAAGACTATGGAGAACTACGGCGGCGCAAAAGCGCGGATCTTTGAAAACCAAACGGCTGACCAATATTGCATCATCAACTATGATGATAAAGACTGTTATAAGCTGGCGGAGCATTGCCGCGCGAAAGTCGTGCCGTTTAGCAGAAAAGAAGCTTTGAACTTCGGTGCATTCGTCAAGGACGGGCGCATCGTGATCAAAAATGAGGACGGCAGCCTGATTGAATTTTGCAGGGCTGACGAGCTGAATATTCCAGGCGGGCATAATCTGGAAAATGCGCTTGCCGCTTGTGCGATCGCTTATTTCGGCGGCATAGAGCCGGATGTGATCACGCAGGTTTTAAAAAGCTTTATGGGCGTGGAACACAGGATCGAATTTTGCGGTGAAGTCGATGGCGTGCGGTTTGTCAACGATTCCAAGGGAACAAATCCCGATGCGGCGATCAAGGCGATTGAAGCCATGAAGGAAAACATCATCCTCATTGCAGGGGGATATGATAAAAATGCTTCCTTTGATGAATTCGTGGCATCGTTTGACGGCCGGGTAAAGGCGCTGATGCTGCTCGGAAAAACGGCAACGAAGATCAAGGACGCTGCGGAACGGGCGCATTTCAGCAATTCCATTATCCTCAAGGATATGGACGCCTGCGTAAAGGAAGCTTTCAGAATCGCAAGGCCAGGCGATGTCGTGCTTCTGTCTCCTGCCTGTGCAAGCTGGGATATGTATACGAGCTTTGAACAGAGAGGGCGTCATTTCAAGGAATGCGTCAGGGCTTTGGGAAGGTAATGATATTAAATTGAAAGAAAAGATGAAAAAGAAAGGCAAAAATACAAATTTGCGCTCAGGGGATTTCCTGCTGATGCTCTTTACGCTGATCCTGGTGATCTTCGGGGTGATCATGGTGTTCAGCGCCAGCTATTATTATTCGATCAGCCAGGATGGCTCGGCTTACAGCTATTTGCGGCGGCACGGTCTTTGGGCTATTTTTGGGTTTGCGGCGATGCTGTTCGGCGCGATGGTGGATTATCGAAAGTATAAGAAGTGGGCGATTCCGATCCTCATCGGCAGCGTCGTGCTTTTGGTGTTGATTTTTACGCCGCTGGGGCATACGGCTAATTTTGCTACCAGGTGGATCGCCATTGGCCCGATCACTTTGATGCCGGGAGAACTGGCAAAGCTGGCTGCTATCCTGTTTACCGCGTGGTATCTCAGCGAGGACATGAGCCGGATCGGTTCGTTTACCAGGGGAATCTTACCGCTGCTTGCGATCATGGGCGTGCTGGCAGGGCTGATCATCAAACAGCCAAACCTGTCTACTGCGATCACGGTGTGTGGGATTATCGTATCGATGATGCTGGTAGCGGGGATGCGGTGGATTTACTTTTGGGGTGCTGCTGGAGTTGGTGCTGCGGGAATTGCAGGCATCGTGCTTTTCATGAAGGACAGTTACTGGTATACTAGGCTTACGAGTTTTCGCGATCCTTTTGCTGATCCGCTAAATGAAGGCTATCAGGCGGTGCAGTCCCTGCTGGCGTTGGGTTCAGGAGGACTGACAGGCGTAGGATTAGGGAAAAGCGTACAGAAAAACCTCTATCTGCCAGAACCGCAAAACGATTTTATCCTTGCGATCATCGGCGAAGAGCTGGGGTTTCTTGGCCTTTTGCTCTTGATAGCCGTGTACTGCCTTTTTATCTGGCGTGGAATCCATATTGCGATCAATGCGCCGGATCAGTTCGGCCTTTTGCTGGCGTCGGGGATCGTACTCATGGTGGCGATACAGGTCATATTGAATATTGCAGTCGTTACATCTTCTATGCCTGCGACGGGAATCAATCTGCCGTTCATCAGCTATGGCGGCAATGCATTGCTCATCTTTATGTTTTCGGCAGGCGTCCTGGTGAATATATCACGGCATGAAGCAAAGAATACAGGAGTCAGTTAAATGAAGGTAATCATGACAGGCGGCGGGACAGGCGGACACATCTATCCGGCGATCGCCATTGCAGACGAAATCAAAAAGCGCGATAAAAATGCTGAAATCTTATTCGTAGGGGCGGAAACGGGGCTTGAGAAAAAACTTGTGCCGGAAAACGGCTATGAAGTAAAGCTGATCACGGTGAAGGGCTTTAACAGAAAGCATCTGCTCCAGAATGTAGATGTGCTGAAAAAGTTGCGTAAGGGAAGCAAACGCGCGAAGGAGATCATCAAAACATTCAAGCCCGATGTGGTAATCGGAACGGGCGGATATGTCAGTGCGCCTGTCGTAAAGACAGCGCAGAAAATGAATATTCCTACCTATATCCACGAGCAGAATGCTTTTCCAGGCGTGACCAATAAGATGCTGGAACGGCATGTGGAAAAGGTGTTTTTAGGGTTTGCAGAAGGCGCGGAGCATTTTAAGCACCCGGAAAAGCATATCACGACGGGAAACCCTGTGCGGGAGGATTTTTTGCGGCAGGAAAAAGGTGCGGCACGTGCGCAGCTAGGTTTTTCGCCACGGGATTTCGTGCTGCTGGCCTTTGGGGGGAGCCAGGGTGCTGGACGGATCAACAAGGCGATGCTCAAAGTGATTGAGGCTTTCAACGGCGTGGAGGGGTTTCAGATCTGCATGGCGACGGGAAGCTATTATTACCAGGCGATCATGGAGGAATTCCGGGAAAATGGGATTACGCTTTCAGATAACATCAGGGTGATGGAGTATATCAAGGACATGCCCAAATACCTGGCTGCATCGGATCTGGTGATCAGCAGAAGCGGCGCGCTCACCGTGGCAGAGGTTACCGTGTGCGGAAAACCTGCAATTTTTGTGCCGTCGCCGAACGTGACGGGAAACCATCAGTATTTTAACGCGAAAGCGGTATCCGAACGAGGCGGGGCAATGGTCATCGAAGAAAAGGATTTGGACAATGACCGCCTGATTTCGGCTCTCTTGAATTTAAAAAACAATCCTGAAATATTGAAGGATATGTCGGAAAAGAGCAGGGCATGTGCATCTGACGATGCGGTAAAAATCATATGTGACCATATAATCCTTTCCGGGATTCGGTAACGATTCAAGGCGCTCCGACATATTATGAAATATATTTCGGAGGTGTTTTTTTGAAAGGTTATCACATAAAGGGCGGCCGGGTACTTTCGGGAAAAATCGAAACTTCTGGTGCGAAGAATGCCGCATTGCCGATTCTTGCCGCATCGGTCATGACGAAAGGCGAGAATACATTGCTGTCATGTCCGCAGATCTCTGATGTCGATAGTATGATAAGCATATTGACAGCTCTGGGCTGTAAGGTCAGGTGGGAAGACGGTTTGTTATCTGTCGTGGCTGATGGGATACGAGGATGCCGGATTCCCGACCATATGATGAAGGAAATGCGCTCCAGCGTTTTTTTGGCAGGCTCGCTCCTGGGCAGGTGCGGGGAAGCCGTGATCAGCAATCCGGGCGGATGCGATATCGGAAAAAGGCCGATCGATATTCATATTGACGGTTTGCGCAGGCTAGGCGCCCATATCTGGCAGACGGATGAGAACATCGTCCTCAAAGCAGGAAGGCTGCGGGGCGCAAAGATCAGGCTCGCTTATCCCAGCGTCGGCGCTACCGAAAACCTGATGCTGGCGGCCATCGCCGCTGAGGGACTTACGGAAATTGAAAACAGCGCGAAAGAGCCGGAGATCGTGGATCTGCAAAATTACATAAACTGCTGCGGCGGGCGCGTTATGGGCGCCGGCAGCGGGACGATCACGGTAGAGGGCGGCATCAAGCTGCATGGCTGCCAATACAGAATCCTTCCTGACAGGATCGAAGCGGGTACGTATTTGCTGATGGCGCTTGCCACTGGCGGGGAGATCATGCTGGAAGGAATCGGGCGGGAGTATCTCGATTCGCTTCTTCAAATATTGGACGGCGGGGGCTATCGTATCCGGTGCAGTGAGACGGGAATCTGGGCGAAGGCGTGTGGCTTTGAACGAATCAACTGCATGATCCGCACGGCGCCGTATCCGGGCTTTCCGACGGATTTGCAGCCGCAGATGACAGCGTTTCTCACCAAAAATGGCAAAGGCTCGATCATCGAGGAAAACATTTTTGAGAAGCGGCTGGAATATGCAAAAGAATTGAAAAAAATGGGAGCAGATATTGAAATATCTGAAAAACAAGTTATAATAAAGGATAACCATATCTTGTGTGGCGTCCCTGTAGCGGCGAAAGATTTAAGGGGCGGCGCAGCCCTGATGATTGCAGGACTTATGGCGGACGGCTATACCGATATCGCAGATACTAAATATATCAAACGAGGATATAGCAGGCCGATCGATAAAATCAGGGCGCTAGGCGGGGAAATCATAGAATATGACTGTTGAGAATCGCACAGAAAAACATATCAGGAAAAAGAAACGGCGTAAAAAAAGATATTTGCTTCGTTTCATCCTGTTCGTTTTAGCCTGTGTGGGAATCTATTTTGCGCTTCATATCGACTATTTTACCGTCGATGGGATTACCGTAGCAGGAAATAAAGAAATAACAGATGCAGAAATCGTAGCACTTTCTGAAATTAAGACAGGAGACAATATTTTCGATGTGCATCCGTGGTTCGCGCAGCGGCGGATCAAAAAAAACCTGTATGTCGAAAGTGTCAATGTCAACAGAAAACTTCCCAATAAAATCGAAATACTGGTGACAGAGCGGAGCGGCAAAGCCCAGTTCGCCATGGGCGGAAAATTCGTGATTACCGATAACGGCGGAAAGGTTCTTGAACTTGCCAAAGAGGAGCGTAAGGCGACGCTGGTGGACGGCGTTAAGGTTACGAAGGCGGAGCCGGGCAAGGATATCGAAGTAAAGGATACCGGGATCTATGAGAAAGCGATGGCGCTCATTGCGGCTACGGAGGAGAACGACCTTTACTTTAAGAGGATCAAAATAACAGGCAATGATATGGAAGGTTATGTGTACGATGGGCTGGTGTGCAAGGGCAAGTATGATCACGTCATGCAATGCATCGAATCGGGTGCGCTGAAGGCAGTGATTTTCGACCTGTATCAAAAAGGCGTCGAAAGTGGCGTTATCAACATCAGCAGCAATAATTATTGTTCCTTTACGCCGTAAAAAATGTATGTTATAATTATAATGTTAATTTTAAAATTATGGGAGGTATTTCTGAATGTTACAATTTGAGATGAACGAGTCAACGCTGCAGGAAATAAAAGTCATCGGTGTTGGCGGCGGCGGATGTAACGCAGTTAACAGAATGATAGAGGGAGGCATGAAAGGAGTTACTTTCATTGCCGTAAATACGGACAAGCAGGCGCTTGCCAAGAGCAAGGCTGAAACGAAAATCCAGATCGGGGAAAAACTGACGAAAGGTCTTGGCGCAGGCGGCAATCCTGAAGTTGGACAGAAGTCGGCAGAGGAAAACCTGGAAGATTTGGAAAAGTTCATCGCAGGCTCGGACATGGTGTTCGTTACCTGCGGAATGGGCGGCGGCACAGGAACCGGCGCAGCGCCGATCATCGCGAAAATCGCGAAGGACATGGGCATCCTTACCGTAGGTGTCGTTACTCGTCCGTTCAAATTTGAAGGCAAGAAAAGAAGCGAGCATGCCGAGCTGGGAATTAAATTCCTCAAGAAATACGTAGACTCCCTCGTCGTAGTACCAAACGATAAACTGCTGGATACCGTTCAGGAACAAACCTCCCTGCTGGAAGCGTTCGCCATGGCGGACGATGTACTCAAGCAGGGCGTTCAGGGTATTTCCGATATTATAGTAGATGACGCACTGATCAATCTGGATTTTGCTGACGTTACAACGATCATGAAGGACAGGGGCATCGTACATATGGGCGTCGGCAAGGGCAAGGGCGAGAGCAAGCTGGAAGACGCCGTAAGAGGCGCTGTTGACAGTCCGCTTCTTGAAACGGAGATTTCAGGTGCGAAGGCAGTCCTGATCAATATCACCGGTGGCAGGGAACTGACGATGTTCGATGTAGACAAGGTGGCAACGCAGATTGATGAGGAAGCAGATAAAAATGCGATCATCATCCTCGGCGCTTCAATCAAGGAAGAAATGCAGGATGAGATTTCAGTCACCGTCATTGCGGCAGGCTTTGAAAAGGCTTCGAGCGTTGACCTTTTGAACAGCTCTGTGATTCCGGGTAATGACCCTATAGAAGGTGACGCTCCCGCAGCCGCAGGACAGGCATCAAGCGAGACCGCTGCCGATGATGTTTACAGAGGAACATCCCGTATCGATATTCCGACTTTCTTACAGAGATAACAGGAAGGAAAGATTCATGCAATAGCCGGTCACAAACCGGCTATTTTCCAGTTTATGAAAGTAATCAAATCGAAGGATAATGCCACATATAAAGCGGCAGTTAAGCTGACGAAAAAGAAATACCGGGACAGGACAGGCCTGTATCTGCTGGAAGGCGTTAAGCCGCTTGCGGATGCCTTTTTGACAGGGGTGAAGATCAGGAGCGTTTTTCTGTGCGAAGGGATGCAGACACCTGTGGGCATTCCCGCAGATCTTTTTATGGTGCTTCCCAGAGAGCTTTTTCAACCTCTTTCTGCTACAGAAACCTCCCAGGGCGTGATCGCCGTAGCGGAAAAAAGGCTGTATGACACGAAACGCTTTGAACGGGAGCTATCGGCTGGCGATGACAATATCATCATCATGGACCGGGTGCAAGATCCGGGCAATATCGGCACGATCATCAGGACCGCCGAAGCCGCTGGATATGGCGGGATCATCATGGTCTCTGGAAGCGGTGATGTATATGCGCCGAAGGCAGCCAGGGCAGCCGCAGGTTCATTATTTCGTATGCCGGTCGTGGAAGCTTGCGACGCAGCCTGTGCCGTGAAGCTTGCGAAGGCAGCCGGAAAACGGTTGGTGGTTACGGATCTGCAAGCGGAACTGGACTGTTTTGCGGCGGACTTGACGAAAAATGTCGCCTTAGTGATCGGCAATGAAGGACAGGGCGTCAGCGAAACGTTGCTGGAATCTTCTGATCTGAAAGTAAAGATTCCGATGGCTGGCGCGATCGAATCTTTGAATGCGGCAGTAGCTGCCGGAATACTGATGTATCAATCACGAAAGATAAAATAGATGAGAGGTAGAGAGAATGCAAGCGCAGTTAAACAAAATTTTGGAAGAAGTGAAGGAACAGCTAAAAAATGCTGAAACCTTGGCACAGACGGATGAAATCAGGGTAAAGACGCTGGGAAAAAAAGGACGTCTTACCGAGATCCTGCGGGGAATGGGTAAGCTTCCGGCAGAGGAACGGAAAGAAACCGGGCAGATGGCAAACAAGGTCAGGGGCGCGATCGAGCAGCTTCTGGAGGAAAAGTTTGCGGCCGTGAAAGCAGCGGCGAAGGAAGCCCAGTTTAAGGCGGAAAAAATCGATGTGACCGAACCGGGAAGGGATACCATCGTAGGCGTGAAGCATCCACTCACCATAACCATGGAGGAAATTTCCAGGATCTTTATGAATATGGGATTTTCCATCGTAGAAGGTCCGGAGGTGGAGACCGTCTTCAATAATTTTGATGCGCTGAATGCCGGTCCGAATCACCCGGCACGCGATATGACGGATACCTTTTATATTACGGAGGACGTCCTTTTGCGGACGCAGACTTCCCCGGTGCAGGTAAGGACGCTGATGAAGCAAGATCCGCCGATTAAAGTGATTTCGCCGGGTAGGTGTTTCCGCTGCGATACCCCCGATGCAACGCATTCACCGATGTTCCATCAGATCGAAGGACTGCTAGTGGATGAAGGCATTACCATGGCTGACCTCAAGGGTACACTGGACAGCTTCGCCAAGCAGCTTTTTGGCACGAGTACGAGGACGAAGTTCAGGCCGCATCACTTCCCGTTTACAGAACCGAGCGCCGAGATGGACGTTTCCTGCTTCAAATGCGGGGGCAAAGGATGCAGGGTATGCAAGGGCAGTGGCTGGATCGAAATTCTAGGCTGCGGCATGGTGCATCCGAACGTGCTCAAGGTAGGAAATATCGATACCGAAAAATATACAGGCTTTGCTTTCGGCATGGGCGTAGAGAGAGCCGCTATGCTGAAATACGGTGTGGATGATATCAGGCTGTTCTATGAAAACGATATGCGTTTCATCAATCAGTTCAAATAGGAGGTTTAATAGATGTTAGTTCCAATCGAATGGCTCAATGATTATATAGATTTAAAGGATGTTGATACGGATACGTTTTGTGACAGGATGATCATGTCAGGCTCGAACCTGGAAACCTGCCAGCATTTTTGTGAAGAGATCGAAAACGTGGTCGTAGGGAGGATCGATAAGATCGAGAAGCACCCGGATGCTGATAAGCTCGTCGTCTGCCAGCTTAACGTGGGAAAGGATGAGCCGGTGCAGATCGTAACAGGTGCGCCGAACGTCTTTGAAGGGGCTTACGTTCCTGTGGCACTGCATAAGAGCAGGATTCCAGGACCTCTGCATGGACAGCCGAAGCAGGAGGGCGGCGTTAAAATCACCAAAGGGAAACTGCGGGGCGTTGAATCCTTCGGTATGCTTTGTTCGGCTGAGGAACTGGGCTTTGAGGATAAGGTCGTTCCCGTTGTTCACAAAGATGGCATCTGGATTCTGGAAGAAGAATATCCTCTGGGAATGGATTTTGCGGAAGCGCTGGGGTTGAAACAGGCTGTGGTAGACTTTGAAATCACGCCGAACAGGCCTGACTGCCTGGCGATGGTGGGAATGGCAAGGGAAGCATCGGCAACCTTCCAAAAGCCGTTTTCCTATCCCGATACCGATTTGGAGGAAGCAGGCGAGAAGGAGTCAAAGGATTTCGTTTCCGTGGAAATCAAAAATCCGGAAAGCTGCAAACGTTATGTTGCCAGGATCGTCACGGATGTAAAGGTGGCGCAGTCGCCGTGGTGGCTTCAGAAGCGGCTCATGTACGCAGGCATGCGGCCGATCAATAATATCGTAGATATCACAAACTTCGTCATGCTGGAATACGGGCAGCCGATTCACGCCTTTGATATCAATCAGGTGAAAGGCGGGACGATCATCGTGGAAAATGCGGCAGAGGGTGAAACCTTCGTGACGCTTGATAATAATGAGAGAACATTGACCAAGGATATGCTGCTGATCAAGGATGCTGAGCGGGGCATTGCGATTGCGGGCGTGATGGGCGGACTCAATTCCGAGATCGAAGACGAGACGACGACGATTATCGTAGAATCGGCAAATTTCAACGGTGATAGTGTACGGGCAACCTCCAAGAAGCTGGGACTTCGGACGGAGGCTTCGTCGAGATTTGAAAAGGGGATCGACCCGAATCTCGCTGAAGCTGCGGCCGACAGGGTTTGCAGGCTGATCGAGCTGATCGGTGCAGGCAAGGTGTGCAAAGGCAGTGTGGATGCATATCCTGCGCCGGAAGCGGCGAAGACTATCGATATCAGGGTAGACCGCATCAATCATGTGCTGGGAATTGAATTGCCGCGCGAAACGATGGTGGATATCCTCGAAGGGCTTGAAATAGCCGTTTCGGGCAGCGGCAACATCATGACGGTAACGCCGCCTACCATCAGGCAGGATCTGCTCGAGGAAGAAGATTACATTGAAGAAGTTGCCAGAATCTATGGCTATGATAAGCTTCCGGTGACGCTTCCGAAGGGAAACAACGAAGCGGGAAAGTCATACGAGAGAACCCTCCGCGATACAGCGCGCGATGCGCTTTGCAGCATGGGACTCAATGAAGTGCAGACGTACTCTTTCGTAAGCCCGAAGGGCGTTGACCAGGTGCGGATCGCCGAGGATTCGTGGGAGCGGGCTTTTGTAACGCTGCTCAACCCGCTTGGTGAGGAAAATTCCGTGATGCGGACGATCCTGACGCCGAACATGATGGAAGTTTTAGCAAGGAACTATTCTCGAAATATCGAGACTGTGAAAGCGTTTGAAATCGGCAATACCTTCATGGAAAACGTATATAACCAGGACAAGCTGCCTGATGAGCAGTATTCCCTGTGCATCGGCATGTATGGAAAAAACGAGGACTTTTACAGCCTCAAAGGGGTGATCGTTGAACTTTTACGCATATTGGGCATTAAAGAGCCTGCCTTTTTCGCGGAATCCGAATATGGGGTATATCATCCGGGCAGGTGCGCGCGGATTAGTGTGCCGTCTTTGCGGGGAACTGATGAGGATGGCGTGGCAGAATATGACGAGCTGGGGATCATGGGTGAAATCCATCCTGATGTCGCCGAAACTTATGGGATGGACGGCTTGCGGATTTATTGCTGTGAGCTGATGTTCGACTCGGTGATCAGGCATGCGGATACAGAGATGGTATATACGCCGCTTCCGAAATATCCATCTACTTCCCGGGATATCGCACTTCTGGTGGATGAGGATATGGAAGTAGGTAAGATAGAAGAAATCATTCGCAAGGAAGGTAAGAAGATCCTGGAAGAGGTGAAGCTGTTTGACGTATACAGGGGAAAACAGGTGGAGGAAGGCAAGAAGAGTGTTGCTTTTGCATTGACCTACAGAGATAAGGATAAGACCTTGACGGATGAGGAAGTTGCAGAGGTTCATGGAAAAGTGCTGGATGCCCTGAAGGAAAAGCTGAATGCAGTTTTGAGAGAAATGTAGGAGAGGTTCAATGGAAAACAACAAAGTAAAGGTGAAAATCTACGGACAGGAGTATGTTATTGCGGGTGAAATGCCACGGGAAGACATCATCAAGGTCGCAGCGTATGTCGATACAAAGATGATGGAGATCACCGACGTAGCAAAGGCCACAGGCGCTACCGCGTCCAATATCGCAGTGCTTTCCGCAGTCAATATTACGAGTGAGTTTTTTAAGATGATGGAGGAAATGGACGAGCTGAAACGCATGAACATCCAGCTTGAAAAGGATGCGCAGCACTATGTGCAGCTCTGGGATGAATCCAAGAAAAACTACATGGATTATAAGGAAGAAACGCAGGCGATCGTCGTACAGAAGGACGAACTGACGGCGCAGCTGAGACAGAAAGACGCCGAGATCCAGAACCTCAAGGATGCTGCCGAGGTTGCAAAGCTTCAGGCACAAAACAGCATGGAAGGCGTCGTGAAGGAAATCGAGGATAAGTGCAGGGAACTGGAAAACAGCTTCTTTGACCTCCAGATGGAAAACCTTCAGCTTAAAAAGGAATTGGAGAAGTTTAAAAATAACGGATAATATTGCATGAAAGAGAAGACCTTAAGTGTTTTAGAATACGATAAAATAATACAGCAGCTTATGGAACAGGCCGGCTCTGAGTTGACGAAACAAGCCATCTCGGAGCTGAAGCCTTCTATAAATGTGTCCGAAATACGGGAAAGTCAGGCGGAAACCACAGAAGCGGTAAGGCTTATCAATTACAAAGGGCCATTACCTGTCGGTGGTTTTTATGATATAGAGGAAAGTATATCCTTTGCCAGAAAAGGCGGCGTTTTGACGATGGCGCAGCTTCTGCGGGTTCTTTACAATATGAAAACGGCAGAGCGGACGGTGGCCTTTCTAAAAGGCGATCTTCCCGAGCTTCCGATCATCTGTTCCGCGGCGGAGCTTTTGGCTGTCCATAAAAACCTGATTGCGGAAATCGACAGGTGCATCCTTTCGGAGGATGAAATGGCGGACAATGCCAGCACGGAGCTTAGGAACATCCGGCGCGCCATGGTGCGGCAAAACGAAGCATTAAAGGCGAAAATGAATCATATACTGAATTCTGCGGACAATAAATCTATCCTGCAAGACTGCATCGTCACGATGCGGAACGGGCGTTATGTGATTCCGGTCAAGCAGGAACACAAGGCGAGGATTCCCGGTATCGTCCACGACCAGAGCGGAACGGGCGCTACGCTGTTTATCGAGCCGCAGGCGATCGTCAACTTGAATAACGAGCTGCGGCAGTTGGAACTAGACGAAAAGGCGGAAATCAACAGGATACTGGGAGAACTTTCCAGTGGGGTGTCGGAATGCTACCATGATCTGCATAACAATCAGAAGCTGCTCCTTGCCCTTGATTTGTTCATGGCGAAAGGTAAGCTCAGCCTTATGATGGATGGGGCAGAGCCTGCGATCAACGAAGCCGGCGTTTTGGAGCTGACTGCGGCCAGACACCCGCTGATAGACCGCAAGAAGGCTGTGCCGGTAAACATATCGATCGGGGAAGACTATAAAACCCTCGTCATTACAGGTCCGAATACGGGCGGCAAAACGGTTACGCTCAAAACGGCAGGGCTGCTGTCCGTGATGGCGCAGACGGGGCTTCACATCCCGGCAGCGGAGGGAAGCAAAGTCCCCGTGTACCAGAGCATCTTTGCGGATATCGGGGATGAACAGAGCATCGAGCAGAGCTTGTCCACGTTCTCTTCCCATATGAAAAACATCGTCGGAATCGTATCGGATGCCGGTGCAGAGAGCCTTGTGCTTTTGGATGAGCTAGGAGCAGGAACCGATCCGACGGAGGGTGCGGCGCTTGCAATCGCTGTTTTGGAGCATCTTTCCAGCGCTGGGGCATGCTGCATCGCTACGACGCATTATACGGAGCTGAAGAAGTATGCGATTTCGACTGCTGGTGTGCAGAATGCCTCGATGGAGTTTGACGTGCAGACGTTAAGCCCGACTTACCGCCTTATTACAGGGATTCCAGGGAAGTCCAATGCTTTTGAAATATCCCATAAGCTGGGTCTTTCCCGGGAAATAACAGACCGGGCAAGAGCGCTTTTGGAAGCTGGCGATATCGCTTTTGAGGATGTGATCACTTCGCTAGAGGAAGATAAAAAACGAGCAGAAGAGGAACGGGATGAAGCCATCCTGCTGCATATCGAGATGAAGCAGCAGAAGGAAAAATTGGAGGAACAAGCCCGGCGCTTTGAAAAGCAAAAAGAACGGGAACTGGAACAAGCCAGGGAGCAGGCGCGGGACATCGTGCGGGAGGCGAAAGAGACGGTAAATGAGGTACAGGAGGAGTTAAAGGCACTGGCGAAGCTCGAAAGCATGGGCGAACGCAATTTCCGGTTTGACCAGGGCAGGAAGCGCTTGCGGGAAATTGAGCGGAAGAACAGAAGCATGATCAGGCGTGAGACGAATGAAAACCCGGTTTCACCGAGCGAGCTTACGCGCGGCGGCAGGGTCAAGATCTTGACGCTGGATCAAAATGGCGAAATCGTCAGCTTGCCGGATAGCAAGGGCAACCTTCAGGTGCAGGTGGGGATGATGAAGGTCGGCGTCAATATCAAGGATATCATGCTGATCGACCAGCCAAAGCGGAAGAAAAAGCCGAAAGCATCCGGCTACGGCAGCCTTTACAAGAAAAAAACGGGAAATGTTTCGATTTCCATCGATGTCCGCGGAAAAAACCTTGACGATGCGGTGATGGATGTGGAAAAATATATAGACGACGCTTTTATATCGGGGCTTGAGGAAGTAACGGTGATCCACGGGCGAGGAGAAGGAATCCTGCGCAAAGGATTGCAGGAGATGTTCAAGCGGCATAAAAATGTCAAGAGCTTTCGCAAGGGCGGCTACAACGAGGGCGGCGACGGCGTCACGATCCTGAAATTAAAGTAAATTTTTTAGATAAACCGAGGATAAGGAGAAAAACGATGATCAGCTACAAAGAAAAAATTGCGGAAATTCTCGCGCCGCAGATTGAAGGTCTTTCACAAGACGAGATAATGGCAATGATAGAAACGCCAGCCGACAGCAAGATGGGGGATTATGCGTTCCCGTGCTTTAAACTGGCTAAGATACTGCGAAAAGCGCCTCCACTGATTGCGAAATCCATCGCGGAGGGCATATCGGAAAACGCTGTTTTTGATAAAGTGGAGAGCGTCAATGCTTACGTGAATATGTTCGTTTCGAAAGCCGATTTTGCAAAGGCGGTGGTTTCAGAGGCCGTTTCCAAAGGAGATGATTATGGCAGGAGTGATATCGGCGCAGGACGGAAGATTATCGTCGAATATTCATCCCCGAACATCGCTAAGCCGTTTCATATCGGCCACATCAGAAGCACGGTAATCGGTAACTCGATTTATAAACTCTATGATTTTCTCGGCTATGACGTGGTGCGGATCAATCATCTGGGCGATTATGGCACGCAGTTCGGCAAGATGATCTGTGCTTACAGAAGATGGGGAAACAAGGAGGATGTCATTCGCGAGCCGATCAAAACACTGCTCTCGTATTATACGAAATTCCATGAAGAAGCGGAAAAAGACCCAAGCCTTGAGGATGAAGCGCGGGCAATCTTTACGAAGCTGGAGCATGGCGAGCCGGAAGAGACGGAGCTTTGGCAGTGGTTCCGGGATGAAAGCCTCAAGGAATTCAACCGGGTATATGATATGCTGGGCATTACGTTCGACTCCTATAACGGCGAAAGCTTTTATTCCGATAAAATGCCGCGTTTTGTCAATGAATTGCGGGAGAAGGGGATCATGGAGGAAGATAACGGCGCGAATATCGTAAGGCTTGATGAATATAATCTTCCGCCAGCCTTGATTACGAAATCCGACGGTTCGACGCTTTATATCACGCGCGACATTGCGGCGGCCGTGTACCGCAAGGAAACGTATGACTTTTATAAGAATATTTATGTTGTGGCATCGCAGCAGAACCTTCACTTCCAGCAGTGGATACAGATCGTTGAGATGCTGGGCTACGACTGGGCAAGGAGCTGCGTGCATATTCCGTTCGGACTTGTCAGCCTGGAGGATGGCGTGATGTCCACGCGGGAAGGGCGCGTCGTGTTCCTGGAGGATGTACTGAACAGAGCCGTTGAGCAGACCCGCCAGATCATCAAGGAGAAAAACGTCAATACGGAGAATATCGACCAGACGGCGAAGGATGTCGGCATCGGCGCGGTGATCTTCAATGAGCTGTCCAATTACAGGATCAAGGACTACGTGTTCTCCTGGGATAAGGTACTCAATTTCGAGGGTGAAACGGGACCTTATGTGCAGTATACGCATGCCAGGGCGTGCAGTATCCTGCGAAATGCGGGTGATGATGTTGTCCGCAAGGCGCATGAGGGATTCGATGCGCAGTATATTACGGCGGAGAGTGCCCATAAACTGATCAAGCTGATTTATGGACTTCCTGACGTCATCCTTGAAGCCAGCGAAAAGTATGAACCGTCTATCGTGACGCGGCATATCGTGGATATTGCGCAGAGTTTCAATAAGTTCTATCACGACGAGCATATCTTAGTGGATAATGAGGATGAAAAGATTGCCAAGGTTGCCTTGGTTCTGGCGGCAAAGAATTCAA
>CAJUEB010000015.1 GCA_910585135.1 uncultured Eubacteriales bacterium | reverse complement strand
TATCGTTCGGGATGTAGGTCAGCCGAAAGGTTTTCTTGTTTTGGAAATCCGCATACGTCGGGATATAATTTGTGTCTTCAAATCGCCAGGTTCCATCCATGCTTCCGCCGATCAGCTGCCCCTCCCAAAGCTTTTGCCCATAGGTGATCGAAATGCCTTCAGGGAAGTCTACCTTTGGAGCAAAGGTCCTGCCTTTTGCAGTATTCGTTTCATAGATGAGTTTTGCCATGGGGTGATCGACAAAATTCATCATTACCATTCCCAGCCACTGATTATTGATGTGGCTTTGTGGCTCATCGTAAAATAGCTTGGGGTTGATATCCCTGGTCAGCTCCAGTGGTACGCCGATACTGAGTGATCCGGTGCAGGAGGTGTAATTATAGACCCATGCGTCTTGCGGGATGGGATGATTGGCATCCGCTCCCGTAGTCTGTGCCATCGTGCCGGTAATAAATTTCCATTTATTGGACGAAGACTCTTTATATGCGTCCTGCGCATAGACTCTCACGTCATTTTTGTCGTATATTTTGGGCGCGTAATATTGGTAGTTACTGTAGGAATATTTTCCCCAGCCTGAGAGGTCGATGCCGAACCAATCCGCGTTGAGTCCATCGGATGCCGGATCGTATTTGCTCGTATCGATTTGGTATCTCCGCACGAAGACGATCTTGCCGCGCACCTGCCCCATGGAGGGTGTTCCTTCTCCGGTCCAGACGTAATCCTCGTTCTCTTTGATGAATGAACCGACCGCCCGGCAAAGCCCCTCGGTGCTTCCGTCGTCAGGTGACAACAAAATGACCAGCGCTTCCGAGGGGTGCTGTTTTAAAAAACGGACGCTGTCGCTTAAAATGTCATCGAGGGTCAGCCTGCTGCCGTCGCGGTCAAAGCATTGCCAGAATTCGCCGCCATGTATGATCATGACATCCTTTGCAGAAGCGCGATCCTTCATGGCATTGCAGCGGACATCGAAGCTGCGGACGCCCGCATTGAGCTGTTCGCCATAATAGAGCTTTTGGCAGGAGGTAAAGGAAAGCTCCGCCAGAAAGTCTTCTACGATGGAAGCCGTGCCAGCGTCATGGCTTCCCGGAAGGTTTACAGAGGAGAGGAGGGCGGCATCGGGAACATTCTGCATCCAGCTCTGGGCATAATCAAAATTGACCGCATTATCATTGCCTGCGATGAGATTTACATCGATGTCGATCCCTGTTGCGGATTGTTTCAGATAACCGTTGCTGGAATTATAGGTAACATACTTGCCGCTCCGGGCGTTCTGTATCCTGTAGCTTCCATTACTTTGCCGGAAGAACCGCCAAAGCTGGCTGGTATTTTCATTGTTATTTTTGCTCTGGCAGCTCCACAGCTGTATCTGCTTGCCTTCTTCCCCGCTTTCGTCTTCAACGTCCCAGGCTTTATTGTTGCGGTCGGCTTCGCCATCGGTGACGGCGTGTATTTCGTACGCCTCATATTTGCTGTTATATTCCAGACGCCACTTACTGCTTGTTCCCATTTCATAGAAATGTACGGCTGTCCCGTTCATCGCCAGGTCGCCCTTCCTATTGATCGATTTTATCGTTTTCGCCTGGAACATTTCACAGAAGACGTACGCATCCCCGCCCTTTATGAGATCAGTCGCTTCGCCTCCTTGTTTTGGCACGACTTCCTTGGTGATGATCCACAAGGCTCTATTGCTGCTGTCGGTCTGTATGATTTTATCTCCGTAGCTCGGTCTCCCGTTTTTGTCAGTATCTTCATAGCCCATCCATAAGTCGCTGTTTTTGTTTTTGATATAATATTGCTCGTTGCCATGGCTGTCCGTGCCGGCCAAGTAAAATGCAAACTGGCGGTGATCATTACCGGAAATTTTGTCGTCGCTGGATTCCCATAGATGCAGTTTCGCGCCGGAATTCTTGCTTTTGTCATCGATATCCGCATAGCGGTCAGTGCCGCCGCTTTTGATGTGTTTGATCCCGTACCAGCCCCCGCCGATTTGTTTGAGGCGGAAATTGCAGTTTGCGCCGCTAGCGGTATCCAGATGGATCACGCTGTTTTTTTCAGCACTATCGTTGGCGTTCCATCGATATGATGTATCTTCGGCGAGCGTGATGAAAAGAAGCTCGCCTTCCGGCATATCGGTTCTGAGTACGCCGTCACCGCTGACTGCGCGCAGGCTCTGGGATTGGGCTGGGGCGGGCGCAGCAGTTTTTGCATCACCGTTTTGCGCATCGTCTTGCGTGCCGTTTTCCTTTGTGGTTTCGGGCGATGTTTTGTTTGATGCTGCATCCTGCGTTTCGTTTTCTTTTTCTTGCTCCTGCGTTTTGCCGATTGTATCTTGGTTTTCCTCTTGCATCTTGCTTGCTTTGGTCGCGCCATCGTTCGTACCTGTCGTGCTGCCAGCTTCCATGGCGAAAGCAGTATCGCAAAAACACAGCACGCATATCATCATCACTGCAAAAAATTTTCTCATTTTGTTCCCCTTGTTCGTATTCCCCAAAAGCTTGCCATTCGTGAGGCGTTGGCAGAGCCGATTTTATTTTGTCTGCACGGTTTGCCTGTGTAACTTATCGGCATGGCTTGCCTGCATGATATCTGCATATTTTTTGCCCGCACGGCTTGCTTATCTGCGCAATTTGTCTGCATAGTAAATCCAAGATGACCTTATGCAGATGCCCCAGTGCGCAGCTTGCCCGCATGACGCTTGCGCGGCTTTGCTTGTGCGATATTTTCCTTTGGCATCTCCCGCATCGCAAAGATATCATGTGCATTTTTTCGTTTGCTACAATTATATACCTTGCGGGCTTTGCCTGAAGCGGTTTGTCACGAATGGTAAGGATACGGCTCGAATTGCAAAATTAATGCACGCCGGATTTGCAGGAGGTTCGGAATAGACTGCTGTATCATCTATGAAAATGTCTTGCGCATGATAAAAATCACATCATCTGGCAGGATCATGTGATAAAATATATAACAAAGTTAGCTTCGCCGATTTGGCAGGCTTTGTTGATATTTTTTACATAATAAAAAAGCATAGGGCAAAGGAGATATGACATGCGGATTGCCGTCGTTGATGATGTCGCCCCGGAGCGGGAAAAACTGAAAAATAGGATAGCGGTTCAGCTTAGCCGTCTGCACCTTGACGGGGAAATCTTCGCATTTGAAAGCGGGGAGGATTTTCTGACTGCGGCTAAAAACCAGCGCTTTACATGCGTGTTTCTCGATATCTACATGGAAGGTGCAGATGGTGTGGAAGTCGCAAAAGCGCTTCGCGCATTTGACCGTGCTTGCCTGCTGGTCTTTACTACTGCCTCTGCCGGCCATGCGCTTGAGGGTTTTCAGGTCAGGGCGATGCATTATTTGGTAAAGCCTTATACGGATGATGAGTTGACGGCTCTTTTTGATGAAATCGCCCAGCGGCTTCCTGATCCCGGTAAATACGTTGCGATTCGCGTTGCAGGCGGCATTGATCGGATCTATCTGCGGGATATTTTATATGCGGAGCATTTCCAGCATCAGATTCATATCCATAAAAGCGATGGCAAAACTATCGTGACCCGCCAGACCTTCCGTGAATTCTGCGCGGGTCTTGATGACCAATGTTTTTTCCTGTGCAACAGGGGGATGGTCATCAATATGGAATATGCAGATGATTTCGACGGCAAGGTGTTCCTTTTAAAAAACGGGGAAAAAATACCTGTCAGCCGGGGAATTTCCAAAGAGGCGCGAATCGCATTCGGGGAATTTCTGTTCAAGAAAAGCAGCGGATGGGAGGGGAAAATACATGATTGATATCCTGTGCCCGGTAGCGGAGCTTTCCGTCATCATTCCCGCAGTGTTTCTTGCCTATCTGCCGATGAAAAAATATTTGCCGGTGCAGCCTGCAAGGCTTGCGCTTATCATTTTGCCGCTGCTTCTTGCAATCTGTGCCGGATGCGGGTTGTTATGCTACTTTCTCCATCTTAAAACCATATGGATGCTGCTGCTCGTTGCTATTGTTGTCCTCGTGATCTATGTCCACAGCTTGCATATAACGCGTTGGAAATCGGTCAGCGTTTTTCTTGCGGTATTAGGCGTGTTTTCCTGTCTCGGCAGTATTGCAGAGGCGCTCGATGTCATGCTGCATCCAGAAAGTTCCGCTCCGTGGCTTTCGCTCGATGCGGCGTTTATCTATCTATTGTTGTGCTGGATTTCTGTCGGCATCGTTTGGTATCCCGCGACCCATATGGCAAGGACGCTTCTCGAAGAGGAAGCATTCGCGCAAACATGGTATGTATTCTGGATTTTGCCGCTTATTTTCATTGGCCTGAACCTGTTCATGCTCCCGCTCCATCCAGAAATTCTGTACCAGGGACGTCTTATGCAGATTTATATCATTATTAGCCTTGTTTTGTTATGCCTGCTTCTGTTTTTTTACGGATTATTTTATTTTGTGGCATCCAGCCTGAATAAAAACTATCGTTTGCAGCAGGAAAACCAGTTCCTTTCCATGCAGCGGATGCAGTATGACAATCTTCGTACAGCGATTGGGGAAACAAAGCGGGCGCGCCACGATATGCGTCATCATTTCAATGTGTTATCATCGCTTGTCGAACACCGGGAATGGACGGAACTGAAAAAATATCTCGCCGATGCAAAGGCAAGCCTTCCTGCCGCCGAATTGAATTTATGCGAAAACCATGCGGTGGACAGTATCGTAAGCCATTATGGGATGCTCTGCAAGAATGATCATATTCCTTTTTCCGTCCGGCTCGACTTGCCGCCGGAGCTTCCTGTTTCGGAAGTCGATTTATGCCTGGCGCTTGCTAACCTCCTGGAAAATGCATTGGAGGCAAGCCTGCGTATCGAAGTAGGTAAACGCTCTATTTGTGTACAGGCGTATCTTCATTCGAGGACTGTCATATTGGTGAATGTGGAAAACGCTTTCGACGGCAGGGTAAAGGAAAAGGACGGTGTTTTTCAGTCTTCCAAACGCCGTGGCAGTGGTATCGGGATTCAATCGGTGCGCAGCATTGCGGAAAAGAACGGCGGGTATAGCCGTTTCCGCTATGATGGGAAGCGGTTTCGTGCGGATGTGATGCTGCGGGGGATGTGAGGATTTTGGACGGTGCGTTTTGTGGAACGTGTGCTAAAGAGCGAGTGCCGATTTGGACCTGCGGGCATGGCTGGGCTTGAAGATGGGGAAGGGCGGCTGCGTTGTCCTCGTTGCAGGCAATCACATCCGCTTGCCCTGCAAGAACAGCAATCTGGGAAAACTCATGCCTTATGGGCATTCAAAAAAGGCATTCAGACAGTTCCCGGATTTCGCTGTTCTTTTTTTGCTTCGCGGATGATTGCACTGCTCCTGCGGAGTCCGCAGCCGCCCTTCCCCATCTTCAAGTCCGTTCCATCGCCCTTCCTTCGCAAAACTGCCGCATGAATTTCTACGCAGTCAGTTCTGCCCCGTCCTCGTCGCAGCAATCATATTCGCTTGCTTGCTTTTGATGGCAGGCTTATCTTCACTTCAAATCTGCCGGATGGGCTATGCCCGATCGTAACTTCACCCTCGTGGGCGGCGGCGATTTGCTTGACGAGCAGCAACCCTAATCCGTGGCGTTGCTCCGATGTATTTTCATCGCAAACCATATAATGGGGTGCATGGTTGAGGCGCTTGATCTCTTCATCAGTAGCGCCGATACCGTCATCGGCAACGCTGATCGTAGCATGGTCATTTTCCGCCATAATCTGGACAAAGATGTGGCAGCCCTGTTCGTTATGGTTGATGCTGTTTTGAATCAGGTTGCCGATCGCCCGGCTGATCAGATCCTTGTCGGCGGTTACAAAACAAGTGGACAAGGCTTCGTCCGTTTTCCATTCGATCGGATGCTGATCGTCAATTTCCATATTGATAAAATCAACGACAACTTGCCTGACGAGGGCAACCAGGTTTTCTTCCTTGCGGTTGATCGGCTGCATATTATATTCCAGTTTTGAGGCGAGATTGAGATCGTTGATCAAATTCCGCATCCGCCCGCTTTGCGTTACGATCACGGCGGCTTTTTTGCGGGTGTCTTCCGGCAAATTCCATTCGCTTTTGATCTGCGCCGCATACCCCATGATCATGGACAGCGGGGTGCGGATATCGTGCGAGACGCCAGCGATCCAGTTTGCCCGTGCGGTTTCTTTTTTGCGGAGCTGCCTGCTTTGTGATTGCAGGATTTCGGAGGTTTTGTTGATGCTGGCCGCAAGCTCGGATAAAAGCCCTTTTTCCTTCAAATGACACTCTTTGTTTTGGGGCAAAGCCTGTATTCCATTCACGATCGGGTTGATGGATTTTAACAATTTCGCATTGGCGATCAAATAGATCGCACAAACCAATGCCGCATTGACTGCTAACGCCAAAAGAATCGTTTTCGGCAGATTTGCGATCAGGTGGTAATCCCAGCTCGGCCACATATCCTTCCAGAAGCGATCCTTGGGATATCCCAATACGGCCAGCCCGTTTTCCGCTTCGCCCGTAAATGTCGGATATCCGTCTATGTAGCCACGGGTCAGGCGTGAGATATCCGAGATGGAATAGGTCATAGGGACTGTATCGGGCAGGTTCTCCGTCTGCCATACCACCTGCCTTGACGTATCATCAATGAAAATCGCCCATGCATCATCTCTTTGGAGTTCTTTTTCCACCGCTTCGGGCAAAACATACCCGTTATCCTCTTGCTGCAAACTAGATGCGACCTCTTCGGCGGTTTGCCAGGGTGAGCGGTTCGGAATCTGCGAAGACATACAGGCTGCGAATAATATCAGGTTGAGCAGGATCAGCAAAATGCAGGAGATCAGCATCATGCAGACAAAACGCCTGATCAATTTCGGAAGGGTTTTCATTTCATTGTTCCTCCACGACTAGTTTATAGCCAAGACCTTTGACTGTGATCAAGGAGACGGGCTTTCCCGGATTTTTTTCGATCTTTTCCCGAATGCGGCGGATATGCGCCATCAAGGAATTTTCATAACCGAAAGGGTTATCTCCCCAAGCGGCTTCACACAGCGCATCGATCGTGACGATCTTCCCTGCATTCCGAAATAGGGCGGTGAGGATGTGATGCTCCTTTGCTGTGAGGGAGATGCGCTCCCCGTTTTTGATGACTTCGGCACGATCCAAATCGATCTCGCTGCCGGAAAGCCTGATCAGGGGGTTTTGCCCTTTGTAACACCTGCGGAGAATTGCGTTCACACGGAGCAAAAGCTCCTGCGGCAAAAATGGCTTTACCATGTAGTCGTCTGCACCGAGGCCGAAGCCGCGGAATTTATCAGCATCTTCGCCGCGGGCCGTCAAAAAAAGCACGGGATAATCGGAGGTGCGTTTGAGCTGTTCCATCAGGACAAAGCCATCCCCGTCTGGAAGCATCACGTCGAGAATCGCAAGCTCCGGGCGGTAAGACGCTGAAATTTCCAATGCTTCCTTTACCGTCTTTGCCGTTCGGATCTTTTGAAACCCGCCTTCCTTTAAAATTGAAACGACTAATTCTAAAAGCGCCTGTTCGTCATCGACAAGCAAAATCCGTTTTTGTTTTAAATAATCAAAGTCCATTTTCATGCCTCCTCGCCTCCTTATTATATACCATAGAAAGGGCAATTTTCCATGCGCGGTGAAATGTAAGGGAAATGTAAGGACGGGGGAAGGTTCATGCAAGGAGCGGGCATTACAATGTATTTGTGAGGAAACATGGTCACAATGCAATGTGCTTGCAGTGCAAAGCGTTCGCGGCGAAATGGGTTCGCAGTGCAATGTGCTTGCGGCGGAAAACTATTCGCCGGGAAGAGAAACGTCCGCAGGGGCAAGGTGAAAGGAGAAAAATTGAATGAATGTAATTGAAACTGACAATTTAACGAAAACGTATGCCGGATTTACGGCGGTTTCAGGGGTGAGCCTGCATATTCCCCAAGGCGCGGTCTATGGCTTTCTCGGACCGAACGGCGCAGGCAAATCGACGACGATGAAAATGCTTTTGGGACTTACCAAACCGACGAGCGGTTCGTTTACGATCGACGGGAAGAAATATCCTGAAAACAGGGTGGAAATTTTGAAAGAAGTCGGTTCGTTCATCGAAGCCCCCGCCTTTTATGGAAATTTGAGCGGCGAAGAAAATCTTGAAATCATCCGCAGGATTTTAGGACTTCCGAAATTTGCGGTGACGGAGGCGCTTGGGATCGTAGGGCTGACGCAGTTTAAGACGCGGCTGGCAAAGAAATATTCCCTTGGCATGAAACAGCGGCTCGGGCTTGCTGGCGCGCTGATTGGCAGGCCGCCGATTTTGCTTTTGGATGAGCCGACGAATGGACTTGACCCTGTGGGCATTCACGAAATCAGGTCGCTGATCCGCTCCTTGCCGGAGAAATTCAACTGCACGGTGCTGGTATCCTCGCATCTGCTTTCTGAAATCGAGCTGATGGCGGACCATATCGGCATTCTCAATCATGGGCGCTTGCTGTTTGAGGGGACGCTGGATGAATTGAGATGCAGTGCTGCCGCCAAGGGGTATCCGACGGACAATCTTGAAGATACGTTCCTTGCATTGATCGATGCGGACAATCAGGCGTCTTCTGCGGGAATGCTCATACGCCCGCAAGACCGGGGCGCAGGAGATCTCGTATTTCCGCAAGACCGGGCAGCGAAAAAGAAAGCAGGTGGCATGCAGTGAGTGTTTTCTTGGAATATAGGAAGATAAGGCGGACTGGGGCGCTGCCCCTGTTCTTGGGCGGCGGCGTTTTGGCGGCGGTGATTCCTGTTGCCAACATGGCGGTCCGTTCGGAAGTGTATCTTGCGCAGCGGGGCGATCCGATTCGGATTTTACTCGATGCAAACTGGCAGATGATGGCGATGCTGAATGTGCTGCTCGTCGTGGCGGGCGCGTGCCTTTTCTACCATAACGAATACACAGGCAATGCCATGCAGAAAATGAGGTCGCTTCCGATTCGGGAAAGTTCCATGTTTTTCGGAAAAGCGGCGGTGGTCATTTTCATGAGTGTTTTGGCGTTGGTGGTCGAAGGCGGGGCGGTCGCATTTTGCTCGTATTACTGGTTTGACGCCGGGGGTGTCTTTCTCAGCACGTTATGCAAAAGCTTCGGTTATGCGTTTTTGCTGCTGCTGCCGTGCGTGCTTTTGTCGCTCATCATTTCGGAGGCATGTAAGAATATGTGGGTATCGCTGGGGATCGGCGTTGTCTGCGTTTTTACTGCCACGATGCTGCCAATGGATCACGCCGTGCTTTCGCTCTTTCCTTTCGCCATGCCGTTTCGGATTTTGGCGGATGTTAGTGCGGCGCAGGCTTTGCATGATCTGTATGCGGTAGCTGTGGAGCTTACGGCGTTTGGCTTGCTTGAACTGGCGTTAATCAAGGGAAGGAGGTCGTTTGCATGAATTTTGTGTCACTGGCCTGGGTTGAATGTAAGAAAATAAAGCGTTCGAAGATATTTTTGATTATGTTTGCTGCGGCGATTATCCTCTGGCTGCCATCGGTGATCAATGCTGATCTAAATCTTGGCGGGCAGGCAGAATTTATTTCGCCGGAGAATAATTTCTTCATACAAGGTTTTTTGGGGAGGTCGTGGTTTATGTTCCCGGCAAGCATGGTCGTGGCTACCGTCCTTTTGAATCAGACGGAACGAAAAAACAAGGCGATCCTGAGAATGCTTTCCCTGCCGATCCGTCCGGCGAAGCTCTGTTTTGCGAAGTTTGCCGTATTGCTTGCCCTGGCAGCAGCGCAGATCCTCCTGATGACGGGCGTGTATTATTTGAGTGCCTGGATCGCATCTGCGACGCAAGATTACCAATTTATCCTGCCGCCGTTATTTGTTGCCAAGGAGATCGGGTTTATCTTCCTGTCTGCAATCCCGATGATCGCGGTTTTCTGGATGCTGTCGGTATGCATCAGGACTCCTGTTTTTTCTGTCGGGGCCGGATTGGCTTCTATTGTGCCGTCTGTACTGGTGATTAATACGAAAGCATGGTTCGTCGATCCGATGGCTTACCCGTTTTTCGTCATTACATCGGAATATGGAAAGCTCGCATCTAACCTTGATGCTGCACAGATTAAATGGATGTTATGGATTCCTGTGGCGGCTGCAATTACAGTGATATGTTTAAGCGTTTCCTGCCTTTGCTTCGGGCAGGCTGAAAGGAGATAATGGGAATGGAAAAGAAATTTTTAACGGCTATAAGTGTTCTTTTGATTTTTGTCCCGTGGACGATTTTGCCGTTCAGGTCGTTTGATTGGGCGCTGGAATCGCCTGTTGCGGAAATCATGATTTCTAGCTATGCGGTGCTGATGGTTCTCGGCGGCGTATTTACGATTCTTTCTTATGTAAAGGCGGGCGTGCAAAATAATTTGATGAAGGTCTGCCTGGTCGTAAACAGCCTCTATGCCGCCGGCGGCATTGTGGCACTGGGAATGATGATCTTGCCAAAAGTTGTGTGATCGGGGCTGCGGGGGGGCGTTTGAGGGAGAGGTTTCAATCGGTATGACCGCTTATAGATACAAAAGGGAGGCGGCTTCTTTCGAAGCGCCTTCCTTGCATGGCGTTATTTTCTCTGTGGAATGCCGCCATGTCTTGCGAAACTAATTGCTATTTTGAGGTTGGTTTTGCATTGCGTTCAATAAAGCATCGATTTGCTCAAAATCTGCATTCGGTTCGCTTTGCCTTTCCTTTGTGTAATCTCCATATCCCAAATCAAACTGTTGCATGAAACGTACGACTCCTATTGGGCCTAAAACGTCTCTAAGCGCTTGCATTCCAATTGTTCGGATCTCCAATGGATTATTTAAATCGATATTCTGCACTTAAATCACCTCCCATGCAAATCTTAACGGATTCATTACTTTAACTTTTAAGTCAAGCTTTTCAGCCATTTTTTCCAACTTGTCGTCTGTTGTTAACATAACATCAACTTCACCAGCTTCTGCGGAAGCAATATGCAGGCTGTCAAATGTTTGAATTCTTGATCGCTTCATAATTTCCTTTGCACGAGTTTTAATCTCTTTCGTATAAGGAATATGCATAGTTGATATTTGGTATAATTCTTTGACTCGTTGTTGCTTTGTCATATCGTGCATACGTTCTATTTCAATCTTTAAAATATCGCTTCCCATGATCTTGTATATTCCAGATTGCCCTCGTTGTAAAATAATCAGTATTACTTCGCTTTCCAAATGGATTCGTTCTTGCGTCTGATCATCAAACGGTCTGTTGTAGCAACAATTATCCAGATAAATTTTCATTTCCCGTATCTCCCCGCTTTCAAATTTGAGGGGCATCATTAGCTTCTGAAAGAATTTGTTTTCTTATGCATATTGTACTTGATGCCGCTATTTTATTCAATGTCTTTGCGATATAAATTATTGGGATTCACGTTGGGTTTTAATCATGCTTGGATGTTTATGACGCAGAATAATTGTTTCCTGGCTGCGACAGTATAAAAAGGGAGGCGGCTTCTTTCGAAGCGCCTCCCTTGCATAGAACGGATATCAGCAGTTTGTATTCCTGGATTTTGCTTATCCAGCGGTTTTATTTCCCGGATGCGGAAAATCCCGGACAGGGCTGCGTGAAAGCCGTCCTGAGAATGCTTGCTATCAGCAGCCTGTTTTGTGGCAAGCATTGCTTAACGTTTGTTGCTTTGCTTTCAAATTCGCATCGATTAACGTTTATTGCTTCGCCTCCAGATCCGCATTCCTTCGGCATCCTTGATTAGCTGTTCCCTGAAATCAGGATGAGCGATGGAGATGAGGGCTTCTGCCCGCTCCCATGTCGTAAGGCCTTTTAAATTAATCTTGCCGTATTCCGTAACGACATAGTGTGTGTTTGTTCTCGTGTCGGTTACGATCGAGCCGTCCGCCAGCGTAGGCCTGATCCTGGAATGCAGGTTCCCTGCCTTGTCGCTAAAGGTCGAAGAGCAGCAGATAAAGCTCTTTCCACCCTTGGAAAGGTAAGCGCCCAGCACGAAATCGAGCTGGCCGCCTGCGCCGCTGATGTGCTTCGTGCCTGCGGACTCAGCGTTTACCTGTCCAAACAAGTCGATATCAACCGCATTATTGATGGAAATAAAGTTATCCAGGGAACTTACGGCTCTGATATCGTTGGTATAGTCTACAGGTGCGCTCATGCATTCCGGGTTGTTGTTGATGTAATCATAGAGCTTCTGCGTCCCCGCACCGAACGCATACGCTTGTCTGCCTTTATCGATATTTTTGCATGAACCGTTGATTTTTCCCGCCATGGCGATATCGACGAACGCATCGACATACATTTCCGTATGCACGCCCAGATCCTTTAAATCGGACTTGGCGATCAGACTGCCCACTGCGTTAGGCATTCCGCCGATTCCAAGCTGAAGGCATGCGCCGTTGGGGATTTCCTCTACGATGTACTGTGCAACCTTTTCATCGATTTCGTTTGTAGGACCTGCGCCTAATTGTTCCATCGGCGTGTTTGAGCCTTCTACGATGTGATCGACTTTGGAAATATGGATCTTTTCCCCGCCAGGCTCGCCGCCCAAAGCGACCGGCATATTTTCGTTTACCTCTACGACGATGCACTTTGCCCTGCTGCACATATCTGCCATATGGGAAGCACATGGACCGAAGTTAAAATAGCCTTCGTTATCCATCGGCGTTACCCGTATCATGGCGACATCGACAGGATCTGGCAGATCGCGGTAATACCTCGGCAGCTCGGAATACCGGATCGGGGCATAGAAGCCAAGCCCTGTCTGCGTTGCCTTTCGTTCGATGCCCGTGCTGTGCCAGCTATTCCAGCAGAGGTGGCTTGCCGCGTCCTCTATTTTAAAGATTTCCGGTTCTCTCAGCACGATGCCGCCGCGGAATTTTAAGTCGTAAAGATCGTCCGCCTTGATCCTTTTCGCCAGTTCCTTGTCCAAATCAAATGGAACGCCTACGCCCCATCCGAAATCAACCCAGTCCCCGGATTTGACTACCTTGACTGCGTTTTCCGCTGTAATCAATTTTTGTTCATATTCTTTTTTAAAATTACCCATAAAAAATTCTCTCCTCTGTACTTTGGTTGTTTCTGTACTTTGCTTACTATGCGGACAGTATAGGCTGGGGGATATTTCCAGCACTGGATGTTCCGCAAACACTTCTATTTTAAATAGGATGCAAGTGGTTCGTCAATACCTATTTCCACGAAAGCGGCGGAAAATGCTATTGGGGGGGCGGGCTGGACTTTCGCTAGGCTGGAGTTGGCCTGGCGGTTCTTTCATGCAGGAAATGGTGCGGCTTATGGGCGTTTACGGGAAGAAACGGAAAGGTTTTTCGCCTGGCTGGAAAAAATTTCAAAAAAATTTCTGACTGTGGACAGAACCGTTTGTGATGAATCGAGGTGATTTAGCTATCTACAAATCAGAGCGAACCGTCCATCGTGGATCAGGGGGATCTGGCTGTAAAGGATACCAATTTTACTAGTTTTGTGATAATATTGACATGGTAAATATCGCGATAAGATTGAAATCGAAAGGAACGTTACAATGCAGGAATATAAGAAACCTGAGCGGGAAGCGATAAAAGCCTGGCGGCTATCGAAGGCGATTGCGCTCATTGTGCTCATCGTCATCGCTGGCGTTATTATCGCAGGAATGTTATTAGCAGAAGTGGATACCGGAACGCTTCTCATTGCGTGTGCATTCGCCGCCGTGGTTTTGGCATGCCAGACCGCTGCGCTTTGCATCTTCCCGCTCATCGAATACAAGCAATGGAAATACCAGATTAGCGATGATAAAGTGGAAATCATTCATGGCATTTTCTTTATCAAGCGTGATATTATCCCGACGATCAGGATGCAAAACATTACGATCAAGCAAGGACCGATCTACAGGCGGTTCGGGCTTTTTACCGTAGAAATCGCGCTTGCCAGCGGCACGTTTGAGATCGTAGGCCTAAGCGGGGAGACATCGCGGGAAATTGCCGATAAGCTGAGGGCAAAGCTGCGTGAAAGATTACAAGCCAAGGGGGTTATATGATGTTATTCGGGGCGCAGAGAGGCAGCATATTCATTGTATTTGACAAACTCGGCAGTACGTTTGGTGTTCCTGCCGTGATCCTTCTGGTTGCGGCAGTGTTTGGCAATATAGAGGAGCTTTTGCAAAATGCCGTCGTGCTGGTTATCGCGTTTTATATGCCGATTAAAAAACTTGCAGACTATTTTTTTACCTATTATTCGATCGACGCGGAAAATTTTTATGTAAAAAGCGGGATTTTAAATAAGAAAACGCTTGAGATTCCGCTTGACCGCATTACGACGGTGGATTTTACGCAAAACATTGTTTTTCAGCTTGCGGGTGTCTACAGTATCAAAGTGGACAATGCCAGCAATTACGGTGGAAATGGCAGCGGCGTGGTTATCTTTGCGTTGAAAGAACAGGATGCAGTCCGTGTGAAAAACCTGCTGCTTGCCAAGAAGCACGAGGCAGGAAAGGACGGACTAGCGGCAAGAGCCGGACAGGGGGACGCTGCGGAAACTGGAGGAAAAGTGCAGCCTGGGAAACAGGTGTGGAGCTTTGCAGGGGCAGAAGACGGGCAATACGGAAGACAGCCCGCATGGAAGAGTGCAGGCACAGAGGGCGGCCAGCCAAGGTATGTGGAAATAGAAGGCGCAGCCGATTTTCCTGATGGAGAGGCTCTGGGCAAAAGCGTGAAAGTCCCCGTGAAAAATATTTTGCTGATGGGAGCGTTGCAGTCGAAGGGCAATGCTGTAGCGGAATTGATTTCGATTCTCGCTGTTTTTGGTTCGGTGATCAATATCGCAGTTGGGCGGGAAATGGCGGTGGAAGAGGGTTTGCTCGAAGGGATTTTGGCGATTCCGGGGATCGGGATTGCGGCAATCATCGTGGCTGCGTTTTTTCTGATCTCGTCAGTGGTCGGCGCATTGTTCGCCTTCATAAAATATTATGGGTTTGCGATCACGGACGGAGAAAAATCGATCCATCTCGAATATGGGCTTTTTACGAAAAAGAAGCATTCGCTGCTGAAAGAAAAAATTTCGGGCATTGAATTCGTGCAGTCTTTGCCGATGCGGGCAGCCGGGATCGGGTACTTGAATGTGATGGCGGTCGGTTATGGCAGTGAGGTTGGCGATAGTGAAAAGGCGATCATGTACCCGCTGATAAAAGAGGGGATCATAGAAGAATTTATCACAGGCTATCTTCCGCGCATGGAATTTTCGCAAAATGCAGCATATAAGCCGCTTAAAAGCAGTATCCGATATTTTTTCCTGGCGCCGCGTTTGATTTTTGCTCTGTTGCTTGCGATGTGCTTCGCAGCAGGCGATGCGGTATTTGGTTTTATCGCCAAGTGTCCCGTTGATATCAGTTGGCTTTGGTGGATCTTGCTGATGCTTCTGGCTTTGGCTGTCATTTCGGTAATCGTCGAATACCGGAATACGCAAATCGGTGTAGGGACAGACAGCATCAGTTTTACGACAGGCGGATTTGCGCGGGTAAAGACGATTATCCGGTCAGAAATGCTGGAATCGGTCAGTGATAGCGCGACCGTATTCAAACGAAAACGCGGTGTGATTAATATTAAAATGGGGATTCTCGCGCCGCTGGGCGATTCTGTAAAGGTGGTTCGGAACATGACTTTTCCGGCGTTTGACCGGGTGAATGAGGTTTTGATGTAAAGGCGAGGGCAAGGGTTTTGTGAGTTGATTTTTGCGTTGTGCTTTGGCTTCTTTTGCGTCAGAGCTGCTGTTTTATCGGCTTCGTTTTGAAGATGTTTCGCATTTTGCTGCGGCCGACATGGATGCTATGGCTGGCTGGGCTGACATTCGATTTCAAAGTGGAAAATCCGGGTCTTCTATTACTGAAATGGAAATGGCGCACTTGAAGTTGGCTGCTTTTCGGTTTATGCATGGTTTATTCATTGGTTGATGATGGGAAATTTTTCAAAAATGTAAACTTTTTGTGGTTTTGCGCGATTAATGCACACTAACTGCATTTGCGGTATCATCGATTCTGCCTGTGTATGGTCGGAAATAAGACGTTTTAAGGAAAATTTGGAAAAAATTTAGATAAATCTAAGAAGCAGTATGTGAACATTCATCCTGTCCAGAGGAATAATGGCGGAAAAGCTCGTATATTAATACAAAAAAATGATTGACCATGCAAAATCTTAATTTTGGATAGTGGTTAGTGTGCATTAATTCCTATATTTTTAAAAAAAGTTACATTTTCGGTCTGATAGAGATGCCGTTCCCTGTCGTTTTGCTATGCGGACGGTCGCCTATGAATCAATGGAAGGTGCGTTTATTACAATCATTGAAAAACATACATGCATCAGAGCTTCGCTGGATGGTATTACAATCGATCTGAGGAAAGGCGTTGAGCAGGTGGTGCTTTCGATATGATGGAATGTAATGTATTGATTTAATTGGCTGAATTTTTATAAATATTTTACCGGAATCACACGGTCGTTTCCTTTCAGGGTTAAGAGATCATCATACAGACAAATCACGCCACCACCGCCACGCTTCATATTCGGAATTTTGTCAAGCACCGCAAATGCAGCGATATCTTTTTTTTGCGGGTCAGCATGCTTTTTCATTTCCAGCGGGTACAAACTTCCCCCGTCTTCGATCAACAAATCGATCTCATTCATGTCTTTATCACGGTAAAAATACAGGGGAGGGTCAATAATGCCCTTGTTATAGTAGCTCTTTATGATTTCCGAAATGACGAAGCTCTCGAAAAAAGCACCTGCCATCGCACCGTTTTTCAAGACATCAGATGTATTCCAGTGTGTTAAATAGGCAGCAAGACCCGTGTCGAGAAAATACAGCTTCGGCGTTTTGATTGACCGTTTGGTAATATTATTGAAATATGGTTTTAGGAGGTATACAAGGTTGGATGCAACTAAAATGGAAAGCCAACGCTCCGCTGTCGGTTGACTGATGCCGACGTCCCGTGCAAGGGATGTAAGGTTCATAAGCTGTCCGGTAGAGGCGGCCGTAGCTGTCATAAAGCGTGTAAATTTCACGGTATCACCGATTTCTGCCAAAGCACGCACATCGCGTTCAATATAGGTGCGGACATATGCACCGTAGAACATCTGCCAGTCAAAATCGGGATTTTCTGTGAGTTCCGGCATGCTTCCCCGCCAAATGGTATTCCATATTTCATCGTAGGAGAGGCCTCTTGTCTGGCTTTTCCTCTTGTCAAAATACTCGTTTGTAGGCAGGAATGGTTCATGAAAAGTGATCCCTTTTATTTCGCGCAAAGAAAAACCAAGCAGGGTGATCAGGCCGATCCTGCCTGACAACGATTCACTAACGCCCTTCATCATCTGGAATTGCTGTGAGCCGCACAGAAAGAACTGTCCCTTTTTGCGCTCTCTGTCGAGAAGTAGTTTAATTTGGGGAAAGAGTAACGGCGCTTTTTGAATTTCATCTAAAAATACGGGCGGCGGGTTGTCCTTAAAGAATGTTACGCTTTCTTCTTGCGCGCTTGCCAGGACAATTGGGTCGTCCAATGAAACATAGTGAATATCCTTGGTCAGTTCCTGTAGCATCGTAGTTTTTCCGACTTGTCTCGGACCGGTAACAAGGACTGCCCCAAACATTTTGGAAAGCTGTGTTACCGCAGATTCAGCATGGCGTTTGATATACAATATAAAGACCTCCGTTTCGGCTAATTTAATATATAATGTTATTATAGCCGAAAGCAGATGAAATATCAATTTAAAGATATTTCCATGGCGATGTTTTTGTGGTAGAGTGGTGTATATAAAAATAATAAAGGCAGGTGTTTCGATGAATCCGTATTTAAAAGTGTCCCTGATCGCAATCGCTATTATAGCCGCGTCTGTGATTTCATATTATCTCATTGTTGACGGGCATCCATATGAGGAAGATCTTACTGAAAGTTATTTCAATACAATTTTAATCTTGAAAGGGAATCTCACAATCGGGGCGATTCTTGCGATCTCAATATCCTCTGCGATCGTATTGAGAAAATAAGACAACACCTTCATTTATACAATGTGGAATATCCAAATCCAAACACGTTTTTTTTCGTACATATCCGCATCAATCTCTTTACGCATCTCCTGGTATTCATCTTTTATTACGCTAAATTTTGCGCTATCATCGACAGAGCTGTACCGATCGTCATGCCTGCCCTTTATTGCGGACTTTTCATTGCTTATGGTTCTAAATTTTAGTATAATTATTACAAAAAGGCGAGCGGCGGCAATCTGTATGTCCATGGAGAGTAGCATATGAAAATAGGGCAATTTGCAAAAAAATATAATATAAACATAACGGCCGTCAGGTACTATGTGGAAAAGGCATTATTAACGCCCGAAAGAAAGAATGGGCAGTATATCTTCAATGATTCGTGTGAGCGGGACATGGAAAAAATATTGAAATATAAAGACTACAGGCTGTCGCTTGACGAGATAGAGCTGCTCTTTTTCCTGGAAAAAACATCTAAGCTTAAAGACCAAACGATCCTTGAGATCATTTCAGAAGTCTTTGCTGACAAAAAAAGAATGCTTGAAGAAGAAATTGTGGCTTTGCAAGGCATCGTGAAAAAGCTGGACGAAGAAGCGAAATGTTTCAAAACTGCCCGCATAGCTGAGACGCCGAACACTGTGAATGGAATTCCCTTCTCATTTATCCCATACCTCTATTGCCCGAAATGCGGTAAGCCTCTCGTGCTGGATTCTGTAAGCATAGCAAATAATAAAATTTCCAAAGGGGAAATCGGATGTGGTTGCGGTTACAGTGCCAGCATTAAGGAGGGGGTGATATTATGTGAAGGGTACACAGATGACACGCCGTTCAAAGTGTTTGATAATGTAGAGTCGGTACTGTCCATAACAGATGAATGCAGCAGCAGTTACCGTGCGCTAATCGACAAAACATATATGTGGATGTACCATCAGATTAATGAATTGGAAAACTATAAAATCGTCATGGCAGGGCCGCTTACGTTTAATTTTATGCTGAAACACTGCCAGAATTTCAATAAGGATACCACGTTCGTGATAACGGACCCATCCTTGCAACGAATTGTAAAGCTACAGAAATATATGGAAGATTATGATTTACAGACTGTATATATTGCAGGAGATTTTGAAAGCTTGCCGCTAAGAAGCGGCTGCGTCGATGTCTACATAGATGATTTTTCAATAACGAATTGCATTTTTGTATACAACAGGAGTATTTATGGTAGCATTTCCCCGCTGATGAAACATAAGGGAAGGGTAATAGGCATATTTGTGGATTATGAAGCAGCGCCAAACTCACTTGAAAATTTCAAAAAAGACCTTCCGAATTTTAAGCCGGAAAAAATGAAGCTAAAGACCATTAAAGCCGATTTGGAACTGAATTCGATGACTATGAGCGAAACCAGGACGATCGGGAAAACGACAGGGGACGAGCAGCACTTTCCAAGAAACGTAGTATCGGAACAAGTACCAATCCTAGGTTATAAAGCAGTAAAAAAATAGCCATATTGCCATAGCAAAAAGGAAGAGGGTAATCCTCCTCCTTTTTGAGCGGCATAAGCGTTTTAAGCAGCGCAAATCTTTGCGAGGTTAAGCGACATAAGCATTTGCAGAACCTTTGCCTTTCGGCTGGCCGGATGCATAGTCTCTCTTCAGTTCATTTTCGCTATCGTAAATTTTGATTTTAGAGGCCTTGTAATCTGCAAGCTGGGCGTTCATCGTAAGCGGAGGT
>CAJUEB010000014.1 GCA_910585135.1 uncultured Eubacteriales bacterium | reverse complement strand
ATGTACAACGATCGTGTTCGTGATGGTGCGCTTGATCATGACCGCTGTCGTGCTTGCGTGTAAGTTCATCGAGAACATGATGCAGCGCATGTTTATTCTCAAGCGCCGCTTTTAGCATATCCCCTGAAAGCATATCCCAAGGCGTTGAGATGATCGCCGCTTTATCGTTTTTTTCCCGGAGCAGCTCGATGCATTTTGCAAGCCTTTCTTCATCCATATCCTGTGTCCTGCTGACAACGACCGTTTCCGCATGAACGAGCTGGTCGTTGTAAAACTCCCCGAAATTTTTCATATACATATTTGCTTTTTTTCCGTCAACCACCGTTATCATGCTGCCGATTTCGAGCTTTGCATCATCCTTGACATCGATGACGGCTTTTGCTACATCCGAGAGTTTTCCGACGCCTGACGGCTCAATGATGATTCTGTCTGGCGAAAAATCCGCGCTTACTTGTTTCAGCGAACGGGCAAAATCGCCTACAAGCGTACAGCAGATGCAGCCAGAGTTCATTTCCGTGACTTCGATTCCTGCGTTTTGCATAAAACGGCTGTCGATTCCGATTTCGCCAAATTCGTTTTCAATCAGCACCAGCTTTTCATCTGCATATACCTTCGCAATTAACTCTTTTATGAATGTGGTCTTTCCCGCACCGAGAAAGCCTGATATAATATCGACTTTTGCCATAAAATTCCTTTGCATGATAATCAAGCGGCTAGTTATCATGCACTCCTTTCCAATATTAATGTAGTATATAATTCGCAGAACCTCAGTGGTTTGGGTATTTAACTAGGTTAAGCGTTTAAACGGCTTACAGTTCCGGCGGCTCACAGTATTCCAGCATTTTGCAACCTTCTGGCGGTTTACAGCACCCCGGCTTGCAATATTTTAGCGGTCGATAGATTTTGGCGGTCAGGGCTGTCAGCTTTTTCCTAATTTGATTATAATCTTTGCGGCAGAAAAAATCAATCCTGTAGGAAACGCGGTGCAGACGGAAGCTCTTTCGGTGAGGCAGATGGCAGATAGGATGCTGCTAAATGAACATATTTATTCTGTAGTTTTGGACGATAAGCTGCAAGTAGGGACAGCAATCGCAATCAAGGAAGGGTTTATTGTAAAGTTGACGAATGATTTGTCCGACTTTATCTGGCGTATAGCTGCATCATGCGAAGCGTTGCGCTCTGTAAGGCACTATTTGTTTTTTAGAAAACGCTTGACAGGCGATAAAAGAATGATATAATAGTGATATCAAAATGATATCACTAAATAACAGCCGCTTCTGTTGCGGGGAAAAGAGGCAGTGTTAGCTGGGCTTTGGTAAATTGGATTTATCGTATGAAGTGGAGTGTCTGCTTTCAGCATAGCCTGGCAAAGCGCACGATACAGCAGTACATATGCGGCATGATGAAAACATTGAGGAGGGAGTAAGATGGAGAAAGGAAATAACGTAGCACGAAACGATATCGTGGAAAGAGAGCTGAAGCCAGCTTCCGGCATGTTGATGATGATCATTTGCATATTAGGGTTTTTGGCAGGGGTTTTCTTATGTATCGTTGGCGGGGTGCAAATGGCAGACATGATGTGGAGTACAGGATTATCCGCTGTGATAATCGTCCTCGGCGTCATTTGTGTTCTCCTGTTTCCAGTGCTGGCAGCAGGGCTGAAAATCGTCAATCCGAATGAAGCGCTGGTATTGACTTTGTTCGGTAAATATCATGGGACGATTAAAAAGGATGGATTTTATTTCGTTAATCCGTTTTCGACCGGGTTTAATCCGACAGCAGCCAGCGTGATGGAAGAGCTGAGCGAGATCGTTGATACGACAAAGAACAAGAAGGGACAGAAGACCAAGGGCAGCAGCAACAAAAAAGTTTCTACGAAGACCATAACGCTGAACAATTCACAGCAAAAGGTAAATGACGTACATGGAAACCCGATCATCATTGGCTCGATCGTTATCTGGAAGGTGGCAAATCCGACCAAGGCAGTGTTTAATGTAGAGAATTACTTTGAATATCTTTCTACACAGTGCGATTCCACCATCAGGAATACAGCCAGGCTCTATGCCTACGATAGCGTGGAGGACGCTGATGAAATGACGCTTCGCGGTTCCAGCCTTGAAATTGCGGAGCGGATGAAGGAAGAGTTGCAGACGAAAACGATGAATGCGGGAATCGAAATTCTGGAAGTGCGGATCACACATTTGGCGTATGCGGAGGAAATCGCGGCAGCAATGTTAAAGAGGCAGCAAGCGGCGGCAACCATCGCAGCGAAGGAAAAAATCGTTGAAGGTGCTGTGGGCATGGTAAAAATGGCGCTGGATAAACTGGAAGGCGATGATCTGGTTATATTGGATGATGAAAGGAAGGCAGCCATGGTGTCCAATCTGCTGGTTGTCCTCTGCGGCGATAAGGAAGCACAGCCAGTCGTAAACAGCGGCAGCATCTATTAATAGAATGGTCTTGTAGGACAGGAAGTGGATTAGGTGCTGATGTGGCAGAGGATATTAATAAAAAAGAAGAGCAGCTGCAAAAACGCCTCGAAAAACTCAAGTCCATGGAGGATGAAATCCGGCGAAAGGAAAAAGCGCTAAAGGAAAAGGAGAAAACCAAAAAACAAATGGTATTACGATTATCTCCGGCGCTTTGGAATGAAATCGCTGCTTGGGCAGAAGAAGATTTTCGTTCTATAAATGGACAGGTGGAGTATTTGCTGAGCGAATGCGTGCGAACGCGAAAAAAAGGCAAGTGATGGGAAAGCGTGGCCAGTGAAATGAAATAAAAGGGGTTAATATAGTAGTGCAGCAATAAAAAACTCTGTATAAACAGAAGAAAAAATCTTGTTTATACAGAGTTTTACATAATTTGTAAAGCTGGTGGCGATAGGCTTTGCTTAGGTGATAACATTTTCTCTAAGCGATCGGATTTCGTATAGGCAATTGAATTTCGCCTAAGCATAGACCTCTGTCTAAGTGATAGAATTAATTTTATTTATCGGATCGACTTTTGCCGATCCGATAAAATCTTTCTTACTCCATAACCGCGCCTTTTGCAGAAGAAGCGACGTTTCGCATATATCTTGCCAGCCAGCCGCTTGTAACATTTGGCGGCGGGGCGACATAGGATTTGCGGCGTTTTGCAAATTCTTCATCGGAAACCTTCGCATTGAGCTTGGCGCTTGGGATATCGATCTCGATGATATCGCCTTCCTGCAAAAGTCCAATGTTGCCGCCTGCCGCAGCTTCCGGGCAGACATGGCCGATGGAAGCGCCACGGCTAGCGCCGCTGAAACGGCCGTCAGTAATCAGGGCGACTGTTTTATCCAGCTTCATTCCTGCCAATGCGCTAGTCGGATTGAGCATTTCCCGCATACCCGGGCCGCCTTTTGGTCCTTCGTAACGGATCACGACTACGTCGCCGTCTGTGATTTTGCCCGTATAAATCGCTTCGATTGCCTCTTCTTCTGAATCAAAGACTCTCGCCGGCCCGCTGTGGGTAAGCATTTCAGGCGCAACCGCGCTTCTCTTTACGACACAGCCTTCTTGTGCGATATTTCCCCACATTACGGCAATGCCGCCTGTTTCGCTGTATGGCTGGTCAATCGGCTTTATGATCTCATAATCCTTGACATGAGCGCCTTTGATATTTTCGCCGACGGTTTTGCCGGTAGCGGTGATCAGGCTTTCATCGATCAAGCCTTTTTTGGTCAGCTCGCTGAATACAGCCATGAGTCCGCCTGCTCTGTTCAAATCGTGCATATGCGTGCCGCCAGCGGGTGCCAAGTGGCACAGGTTTGGCACTTTGGCGCTGAACTGGTTGAAAATATCAAGGTTCAGCTCGACGCCTGCTTCATTGGCGATTGCCAGAAGGTGAAGCACGCTATTGGAGGAACAGCCGAGTGCCATGTCGCAGGCCAGTGCGTTTTTCAGCGATTTCTCGTTGATGATATCGCGGGCTTTGATGTCTTTTTCGACGAGGTTCATGATGGCCATTCCGGCGTGTTTTGCGAGCCTGATCCTGCCGCTGTCTACAGCGGGAATCGTTCCGTTGCCAGGCAGGGCGATCCCTACCGCTTCGGACAGGCAGTTCATGCTGTTGGCGGTGTACATGCCGGAGCAAGAACCACACCCTGGGCAGGTATTTTCTTCAAATTCAAGCAGTTCATCGTCATTTATGATTCCGGCTTTCTTCGCGCCGACCGCTTCAAACATCTTAGAAAGGCTCGTTTCCTCGCCTTTCACAAGCCCGGACATCATAGGTCCTCCTGAGCAGACAACCGCAGGCAGGTTTATCCTCACTGCTGCCATAATCATTCCGGGAACGATTTTATCGCAGTTGGGAACAAGTACCAGTCCGTCGAAGGCGTGCGCCATCGCCATGGTCTCCACGCTATCGGCAATCAATTCACGGCTGGCCAGCGAGTATTTCATGCCGATATGCCCCATGGCGATGCCGTCGCACACGCCGATGGCAGGCACTTCGATCGGTGTGCCGCCTGCCATGCGCACGCCTGCTTTAACCGCCTCGGCTACCTTATCCAAATGGATATGACCGGGAACGATTTCACTTTTGGCTGAAACAACCCCGATCAGGGGTCTTTCCAGCTCCTCTTTCGTATAGCCCATGGCGTAGAACAGGCTTCTCATTGGCGCCCGTTCTACGCCTTTTGTTACTTTATCGCTTCTCATGGATTTATCCTTTCTTGGAAATTATGTGATTGTTGACGAGCTCGTCGTAAACATAATTCGATTTAAAATCACTAAAAGAATATTTTTTATAATGAGTTTAACATTTGTAAATAAGATAAAAAGTTTGCGGAGGCAATCTCCGCAGGTGCGACAGGTAATGTGTCTGCAGGAACACCGAGGGCTAGTTGCCGAAGCAAACTTTTTATCTTGATATTTATGCGCTGTTTATTCTAATTTTGTAAAACTATTTTTTCAGCCAGGACATCATCTTTCGGAGTTCTTCCCCTACCTTACAGAGAAGATGGGAAGCTTCTTTTCTTCTGGTTGCCAAGAATTTAGCCTTACCGCCAGCGTTGAATTCCTGAATGAATTCACTTGCGAATGTACCGTCCTGTATTTCAGACAGAACCTTTTTCATTTCTTTTCTCGTATCTTCCGTGATGATTCTTACGCCTGTTCTGTAATCACCGTATTCAGCGGTATTGGAGATGGAATATCTCATCTTGTCAAAACCGCCTTCATTGATCAGGTCAACGATGAGCTTCATCTCATGGATACATTCAAAGTAAGCCATTTCAGGTTCATAGCCTGCTTCAACCAGCGTATCAAAGCCTGCTTTCATCAGCTCTGTTACACCGCCGCAGAGAACGGCCTGCTCACCGAATAAGTCTGTTTCCGTCTCTTCTTTAAATGTCGTTTCCAGAATTCCGGCACGGCCTGCACCGATTCCACTTGCATATGCGAGCGCATAATCCTTTGCTTTGCCGGAAGCATCCTGATAAACTGCGATCAGGGATGGAACGCCTTTGCCTTCTACATACTGGCTTCTTACTGTATGTCCAGGTCCTTTTGGCGCAATCATGATAACATCCAGATTAGCGGCAGGCTGAATCTGGTTATAATGGATGTTAAATCCATGTGCAAATGCCAGGACGTTGCCTTCCTTCATGTGTTTTTCGATCTGGTTTTTATAAATAGAAGCTTGCAGTTCGTCTGGTGCAAGGATCATTACGATGTCGCCAGCTTCTGCTGCTTCTTCGATTCCCAGGACTTTTAATCCGGCGGCTTCAGCCTTAGCGGTATGCGCAGAGCCTGGACGCAGTCCGACAACAACGTTAACGCCGCTTTCGTGCAGGTTGATCGCATGGGCATGTCCTTGGCTTCCGAATCCAATCACGGCAACGGTTTTGCCATCCAGCATCCCTAAATTACAATCCTGGTCATAGTATTTCTTAATCATTTTAAACTCTCCTTTTTATTTTAAAAAATTTATAGCTGTTTTATTGCGTTGTGCTTTACCGCACTACAGCGCTTTTGCTTCACCGTTTTATTGATGCGGTGAAGCCGTGTGGAATTTGCTGTGCCCTGCGGTTTTGTGATGTTCGCAAGACTACTTTGTCGCGCTACAGCGCTTTCGCTTTTCTGTTACTGTGCGCTTTCCGCATCCTCGTCCCAGCTAGGGCCTCTGCTGATTCCCGTGATCCCGGTACGGCAGACCTCAAGGATATCGTAGCAGTTCATCATTTCCATGAAAGCATCCAGCTTTTCGGATGCGCCTGTGATTTCAATAATCAGGCTGCTTTTCGAAAGATCGACGATCCTGCCTCTGTAAATTTCAACGATTTCTTTTATAGCAGAACGCTCTGTCTTATCTGTTTTTACTTTAAGAAGCAAAAGCTCCCGGTAAATGCTGCTGGTTTTATCCAGTGTAAAAATTTTCTTTACAACTTCTAGTTTGGCTGTCTGGGTGATGATCTGGTGCAATCCCTGCTCTGTTCCAGTAAATACAACAGTGATCCTGGAAAGGCTCGGGTCGTTGGTGGCCGATACTGTCAGGGAGTCGATGTTGAAGCCTCGTCTTCCGAAGAGGCTGCTGACTCTGGTAAGCACATTGGCCTGGTTGTCCACCAGGATGCTGATGACTTCTTTTTTTATTTCTTTATCCATGCTGCCGGCCTCCTAACCTATAATCATATCTTCGATTGTGCCGCCGCCTGGGATCATAGGAAGCACTCTCTCGTTTCTTGAAATTACGCAGTCGATCCACACTGGGCAATTGTCCTTCAGCGCCTTCTGGAACGCTTCTTCAAATTCCTGCGGATTCGTAGCAGTATAACCCTTGCCGCCAAACGCCTCGATCAGCTTAGGGAAATTGGTTTTTCGTTCAGGTGTTGTTGCGGCGTAGCGTCTTCCATAAAAGGATGTTTGCCATTGATAAACCATTCCCAGGACGCTATTGTTCATGATAATGGTTATGATCGGCAAATTGTTGCTGACTGCCGTGCAGGCTTCCGTAAGGTTCATATGGAACGAACCGTCTCCCGTAAAGTGAACAACACGCTTTTCCGGGCAGCCAATTTGTGCGCCGATGGCAGCGCCATAACCGAAGCCCATCGTTCCGAGGCCGCCGCTGGTGATGAAGTTTTCCGTTTTCTCATGCTTTAAATATTGCGCAGCCCACATTTGATGCTGTCCGACGTCAGTAACGTAGATCGTCTCCTTATCGGTGAGGTCGCAAACGGCTTCAACGATTTCGCTTGGATGCAGCTGGGCATCCTGGCACTTGACGTCTCCTGTTTTCTTTTTCCATTCTGTTGCCTGGGAAACCCAATCGCTGTGATCTTTTTTCTTGATCAACGGCAGCAATTTAGTCAAAAAATCCTTTATATCGGCTGTAACTCCCAGGTCGACCAGTACGTTTTTGTTGATTTCGCTGGTATCGATATCGATTTGTACCTTGCGGGCTTTCCTGGCGAATTTTTTTGGATTTAGTGCTACTCTGTCGCTAAATCGTGCACCCAGTGCGACGATGAGGTCTGCCCGATCAACTGCTTTGTTAGCCGCAATGCTTCCATGCATTCCTACTAATCCAAGGCTGCGTTTATTGTCATACCCCAGAATGCCTGCTGCCATCAAGGTATATGTAGCGGGGATATCGGCGACCTCCAGAAGCTGGTTTAATTCAGCGCCTGCGCCGGAGGCTGCTACGCCGCCGCCGAAGTATACGATCGGCTTTTCCGCAGCATTTATCATAGCGGCAACCTCCTGTACCTCCTGATCGTTAAACGCAGGGGCCGGGTTCAGTGCCATCGGCTTTTCCGGCTTGTATTCGGTTGTTTCGGCCGTTACATCTTTGGTAATGTCGATGAGAACCGGGCCTTTTCTTCCGCTATTGGCAATTCGAAATGCGTTTCGCATGGCGCTGGCCAGATCCTCAATCCTGTTGATAAAGAAGGTATGCTTCGTAATCGGCATGGCTACGCCTGTGATACAGATTTCCTGGAAGGCATCTCTGCCGATCAGGCTGTCAGGCACATTTGCCGTAATCGCGATCATAGGGATGCTGTCCATAAAGGCTGTCGCGATTCCCGTAACCAGGTTTGTCGCGCCCGGACCGCTGGTGGCAAAGACGACGCCTGTCTTCCCCGTTGCTCTGTAATATCCGTCAGCAGCGTGGGCGGCATGCTGTTCGTGAGATGCCAATACGTGCCGGATCCTGTCCCTGTATTCATAGAGCATATCATACAGGTTCAGAGCGGTGCCTCCAGGGTAACCGAATACGGTGTCAACACCATGCTCCAATAAGATCTCAGCAACCAGTTGTGATCCTGTTACTCTCATGTTCTTCTCCTTATAAAATAGTTTTCTTTTTAAATTCTTTTCGAATTGGCGGGCAGAACCGGCACAATTTGTCCGACCAATGCCCGTATTTACTATTATATATAGATTTGCCAGAAAAGCAACAAGTTTTTTGCAAAATTTGTGAAAATATACAATGAATTTTAAAAACAATAGTTAAAATAAACAAAAAATGAGGAAAAATTAAAAATTTGATTGAAAGTATTGGATGGAGGTGGGGAGGGTAAGCATTTTATGCCTGGGCATGAGTAGATTGCGCATTTTATATATCTGTTCGGGTATTCCCCGCTATTCGGATGTGACGATTCGGGTTTGGCTGCCTGGATACGGTCGTTCGGACATCTGGCCTTGGCTGTTCGGACACGGTCATTTGGGTCCGGACGTTTGGAGTTGGCTATCTGGGTTCGTCTGTGTGGGTTCGGACATCTTGAATTAGTGCTTGTACAATAATTGTATAAGCAATGGTTTTACCGGAATAGAATTCTTCTGGGCAGGGTTTGTCGGATCGCTAAGAGAGAAAAATGTGAATAGCAGGGATGTTTCGTAAAAAGCACAGGGAAAAGAAATCGTTTTGGTAAGTGAGTGTATTTTAGCAAGCGAGCGCATTTTTCTAAACGAGCTTGCGTCCTTTCGATTGGCTTCGTGCAGATAGCGAATAGTAAATGCAATGGTTTTGCAAGAAAGCCGCTGCTTTGCTGTGTAAGCCCGCGCTTTTTTAAACGAGCCGACACTTTGTGACGTGGTATTTTTCAAATAGTAGCTGCATGGCTGCATAGTTATGCAGATTGTTTTTTTGCTTTTCTATTTGTTTCATTGTGAAAATGTTTGTTTTTTGTGGGATTTCAGTGTTCGTGCACACTAACCCGCAGCATGGCGATACAAGTTATGATAAATCATGGTTCATAAAGCTTATTTTTGTAAGCTTCATAGGCTCAGTTGCAAGGATTTTCCATGAAAATGGGAAAAACAAGCTGCATGAACGTATATTTATTCATTTCAATGTTAAATAGTGCATATTTATTCGTGCCACTCACAATAGGGCAGGCGGTTAGTGTGCGTTAACTACATAATTTTTCATTTTTTTGCCATTATAGTTGTCATTGCTACTAGTTTTGTTTTTTTGTTTTTCCTGGGAGGTTCGTGGACGCCGGGGACTGACCGTTATCTTTTAATTATCTGCAATATTTTTGTGTTCTCGCGTTTTGTGGGCGTCGGGGACTGGTCGATATCCGGCGTGTATGTTTCGAAGCCATTTGCAGTGATAAAACTTGCTGCTCATCTATAATCGAAATGAATTGATCCTTTCATTTCTTGAAAGATTGCGCTGTTCATTTAGCTATAACATTTCATTCATCTGCCCATAAAGCGTTTTGGTTTGGCATATAGCATTTCAATTTCCTGCGAATAGCCATAACATTTCATTTATCTGATCATATATCTGCTCAAAAAGCATTTGCTCTAATTCCGGTCGTGCACTTAATTCGAAAAGGGTCTTTTTTACAGGCGTACTCATTTGCTATTGCTGTTAAATTATAAAGGCGCTCATTTTAATGTTGTCGTGATTGCGTCAGTACTGCTCGGCGCACAAAGTGTTAATTTCAATGCTGCTATGCACACCGTGCGGCAGCGTTTTGGCATGACGTTTGCATAGTTTTTAAACAAAGAAGCGGGTGCCTATATAAATGAAGGAGGTTTGTATGAAGTATATTTTGAATCATGAGGATAAGCCGTATCGAAAATTCTTTGAGGATATCGCGTCCATTCCGCACGAATCATTCAAAGAAAAGGCTTTATCGGACTATATCGTCAAGTTTGCTGACGATAGGGGGCTTTGGCATCATCAAGATCAGGTTTGGAACGTTATTATTAAAAAACCGGCGTCGCCTGGATATGAGGATCATGATCCAGTTATGATACAGGGGCATATCGATATGGTTTGTGTAAAGACCGCGGATTCCGATCATGATTTTGATACAGATCCGCTCGAACTGTATGTTGAAGATGGATTTTTGCGTGCGAAAAATACTACCCTGGGTGCAGATTGTGGTCATGGCATATCCTATATGCTCGCTATTTTAGATGATAAATCACTAAAGCATCCGCCGCTGGAATGCCTGTTTACGGTACAGGAAGAGGTAGGTGTAGGTGGACCGAAGCATTTGGATTATTCTTTGCTTACGGCGAAGCGTTTGATTTTTACGGACAGCATGGGGGAAGGCGCGCCGGAAATGTCTACGACCAGCGTTTTAGGCGGCAATTTCGTAAAGCCGGTAACTTTTGAACCCGCCGTGTACAAAGGCGGGATAGTTGGCTTATCAAACGCAGTCGCCTCACTGAGTGAACCTGTCAGCCAAGTGCATTTTTATAAGATTTCCGTCGGCGGGCTGGCGGGCGGTCATGCTGCCGTCGATATTAATAAGGGACGGGCAAACGCCGTCAGCATTCTGGCGAGAACAGCATATGAGCTGATGAAAGCAGGCGATATTAAGCTGTGCAGCTTTAAGGCGGGGACGCTCAAAAACAACATTCCGAATACGGGAGAAATGGTAATTTGTACGGCTCTTTCCGATGTTTCCGGCGCGATTGCGAAGATGGATGCGAATATTAAAGCAGAATACAGGGAAACAGATCCTACGCCTTTTGTTAAAGCAGAGACGGTATCGGCGGCAGAGCGCAGTCTTTCCGCAAAAACGACAGCGGAAATCATCCACTGGGTCATGGAAATCCCAACAGGGTGTTATATGGCGAGCCATGACGATGCTTCTTTTCCTCTGACTTCGAGGAATATGGGAACGGCAGAGTTAATGGAGGACAAGTTCGTGATCGGCTATATGTTCCGTACATCGGTAAAATCTCATTTAGAGATGTTGTTTGATGCGCAGATGGTGTTATGTGAGATTTTTGGGGCGTCTTGGGAAAAGGAGTACGACTATCCGGGATATGTATCTGAGGTCGGAACGCCAATGTACAATACGTACGAAGCAGTTTACAGGCAATTTACGGGCAAGGAACTAAAGCCGATCCGCATTCATGCTGGTACTGATGTAGGATCTCTGATCGAAGGCATGGGCGGGCTGGATGTGATCGGCATCGGTCCGAATACTTATAAGTTCCACACGCCGGAAGAGGCGCTTGATTTGGCATCTTATGACAGGGCGTATCGATATATTACGGGCGTTCTGGAAAAGCTGTGATGTTAGAATTGGCATAAGTTTTGCATTAATTTGATAGCAAGAAATTATTTATCCCGTTTGTTATTGTTAGAAATGATCTTAGGAGGAAATTATGAAAGATATTCAATTCAAACAGAACGGAAGGTTTTTCTACGGATGGATCGTCGTGCTGCTGGGTTTGGCATTGATGACATTCGCGTACGTTGGTTTTGTTTCACTTACCAGCGTATTTGTTCTTCCGGTAACGGAGGAACTCGGTTTTGAACGAGGTGACTGGATGACCTATATGGTTATTTTGTCGCTGGCGTGTATCGTTGCTTCGCCAATCCTGGGTAAGTTGATGGGAAAAAGCAATTTAAAGCTTTGGACGGCGCTTGCCTGTGTCTGCGGAGCGATTGGCTACATCGGATTTTCAAGGGCGGATTCCCTGACGATGTTCTACCTGTTCGCCATCGTTCTTGGCATTGGCTTTGCCGGAACAGCACCAATGCCCGTATCCATCATGATCAATAAATGGTTTGGCGGGAAAATTAGGGGAACGGCAACAGGAATCGCGTTCCTGGGAAGCGGTCTTGGCGGGATGATTTTATCCCCAATTCTCAACAGCGTTATCGCCGCAAATGGCTGGCGGACAGGCTACATCACGCTAGCTATCGTATTTGTGATTTTGATGGTGCTGGTTATTTTGCTGGCAAACGATAACCCAGAATCAAAGGGTTTTACCAGAATGGGGCAGGATGCTTCGGAAATTGACGGCGGGAGTATTGAGAAAAAGGGCAAAAACCTGGCAGAAGCAATGCGGACGGCTGAGTTCTATTTCGCAGTTGTTTCAACGGTTCTGGTCGTTTTGGCTTCCAGCGCGATCCTGGCAAACTCTGTTGCCTTCTTCGTCGGCTGCGGGATCGAAAGCGGCAAGGCTGCGTCCCTGCATGGATTGCTGCTTGGCTCGCTGATTATCGGAAAGCCGCTGGTTGGCGCTTTTACCGACAGGTTTGGCATCAGGGTCAGTGCAGTGCTTTCGACAGTTATTTTCGCTATGACCTTCGCTTCCTTGTTCATTATGCCAAGCTCCCCGGCTATGCTGGTTTATCTGGTAATCGCATGTTATGGGCTTGGTGGTCCGACGATCACGGTCGTTCCGCCGCTTCTCGTAAACGGTTTGTTTGGCGATAAGGATTATGGAACTCTGGTTGGCGTTATGAACATGGCGACAAGCATAGGCGGCGCATTTGGTGGAACGGTTGCCGCAAAGGTATACGATATGACGGGAAGCTATTCCAGCTTCTGGATCGTCGCTTGTGGTGCGGTTCTCGTTGCTGCTTTGTGCAGGTTTATCGCATTCAGAATTTATGATAGCAAAGCGAAAGCGCAGCAGTAAATTTAGAAAAAGGGCGGTTGCTTTGGGGTTTGTGTTTCGCGTTCTGTCAGGCAGGGCGCGAAACACAGCCTGTGCAACAGCCCTTTTTTCACGTATAATTTACTTGCAAGGATGGTGGAGGTGGAGCTATGACAGAAAAGAACATGAACTGCAAGGAGCTTTTTCAAAAATTAAAGCTTCTGTTCCATAGAAATGATGCGCCGGATGATGAAGTAATAACGCCAGATGAAATTTATGAAGCCTGTGCGGCACTAAAACACGAGCGGGACATCTATCATATGGCGATCGATAACTGCGTGGACAGCTTCCATATTGCCGACGGCAACGGAAACGTCGTTTTCGTAAATAAGAGCTTTGAAAAACGGACACGGGTGAAGCGAGAAGCTGTTATCGGTAAAAATGTAAGGCAGATGCCGTATAAACCATCAGGCGTAGCGCTTGCGTTAAAGGAAAAACGGCAGGTCAGTATCATACAAGGCGGCCCTGGCGGCGATGCTGTCGTCACGGTAACTCCGGTAAAGGATGAAAACGGAGATATCATCATATGCGTCAGCAACGCCAGGTTTATCGATGAGCTTACATTGATGGATCGTTATTATGGCAAAAAAAATGAACAGGAAAAAAACGAGGACAAAGGCAAGCGGCTGGTTTTTAAGGATAAGAGCATGGTGAAGCTGTATGAATTCGCAGGGCGCATCGCGGCGGCGGATTCGGGCGTTCTCATCACGGGGGAAACGGGAACGGGCAAGAGCATGATCGCCAGGTATATTCATGAAAACAGCCCAAGATCGAAAGAGCGGTTTATTGAGCTTAATTGTGCGGCGATTCCTGAAAACTTGATCGAATCGGAATTGTTTGGCTACGAAGCAGGTGCGTTTACAGGTGCGCGAAAGGGCGGAAAACCGGGACTTTTCGAGCTGGCTGACGGCGGCACCCTTTTTTTGGATGAAATCGGCGATATGCCGATGAGTTTGCAGCCTAAGCTTTTGGCGGCAATCCAAAACAGGACGATCATGAGGGTTGGCGGTGTAGCTGAAAAGCCTGTAGATGTGCGGATTATAACGGCGACGAATAAAAATCTGGAAAAGCTGGTAGAGGAAGATTTGTTTCGAAGCGATCTTTATTACAGAATCAATATCGTGCCGCTCCATATGCCGGCGCTTCGGGAACGGAAGGACGATATAAATAACTTGATCCAATTCTTTCTCGATTTGTTTAATAAAAGGTATCTGCGGGAAGTGGTCATCGATGAGGATGCGGTAGCTCTGTTAAATCGGTACAGGTGGCCGGGAAATATCAGGGAACTGGAAAATATGATGGAACGGCTTGTCGTTACCAGCAAAAGCGGGATCATCACAGAAGAGGATTTACCGAGCAATATCAAGATCATGACGGAGGATCTAAAGGATGATATTAAGGTTAATCGGATCATGCCGCTTGGGGATGCGATGGAGATAGTAGAAAAACAACTGGTACAAATGGCTTTTGCAGAGGGAAGCAGCACCTATGAGGCAGCCAGAATACTAGGGATCAGTCAATCTGGCGCAAGCAGAAAATACCTGAAATATGTAAAAAATAACGAATAAAATAACCAACCCATCCATGGGTTGATAACCCAACGGTGGGTTATATGCGAAACAGTTGAAAATTCAAGGTTTTTAGACAAGTTATAAGAAAATTCCGTTATATATACCAACCCATAATTGGGTTAAATGGCTCTGAAAATGGGTGGCATAAAATTTGCGTTATTAATAAACAGGATAAATAATTTCACGGTTTACAGAAATTTTAAGGATTGATTACGAATTAAAGAGGGCTTATTATGGAAGGGAAACAGAAAATATGCAGTTGGATCGATGGCAACAAACAACAAGCGTTTGCTATTTCGGATTATTTATGGGAAAATCCTGAATTATCGATGCAGGAATACGAAGCTTCAAAGAAGATTTCTGATTATCTGGAACAAGCAGGGTTTTCCGTAACGAGGGGAGTGGCGGAGATGCCGACTGCTTTTGTTGCGGTATATGGGCAGGGAAGCCCGGTACTGGCTTTTAGCTCCGAATACGATGCGCTTCCGGGACTCTCCCAAAAAAAAGATTCCGTGAAGCAAGAACCGGTTCGGCCGATGGCACCGGGACACGGATGCGGGCATAATTTGATGGCTACGGGCGGCTGCCTGGCGGCGATTGCGTTAAAGGAATACATGGAAGAAAATAAGCTGGCCGGAACGATTAAAGTGTTCGGTACTCCTGCGGAAGAGCTTTGCATCGGAAAACCATTTATGGCGAAGGAAGGCTTGTTCGAAGGCGTTGATGCGTTCATAGACTGGCATCCAAACCACACGAACAGAGCGGCCGCCTGTGATACCAATGCGTACTTTAATGTAAAATATCATTTTAGCGGCGTGCCTTCTCATGGGAATGCGCCGTGGAACGGGCGAAGCTCCTTGGATGGAGCGATGCTGATGGGACACGCCATTGAAATGCTGCGCGAGCATATTAAGCCAGGGACGGAAAGCTCGGCGACGACACTGAATTATGCGTTCCCGGATGTGGGAAACAGCTTCCCGAATGTTGTTCCTGCGAACACGATCATCTGGTGTGTCGGCAGAATGAAGGATGCAGAGCTGGCGGCAGATGTTTTGCAGCGGTTAAGCGATTGTGCAAAGGGGTGCGCGCTGGCGACAGGAACGACCGTTACCAGGGAAGTCATCACAGCGACACATGATATGATACCAAACCTGTGCCTGGGAAAGCTCGTGGAAGAAAACCTGCGCTATGTGGGCGTACCTGCCTATTCAGAGGCTGACCAGGAAGCGGCAAGGGGGATTCAGAGGAGCATGGGTGTTCCTGAAACGGGGTATACCTGCGAGATTTTGGATACCGTATTGGGAAGCCAGCCAGTTACGGATTCGTCGGAATATAGCTGGTATGCACCGATCGCATTTTTGAATGTCGCGCTTGCGCCGTCGGCAGATGCGGGATGGCATAGCTGGACGACTGCTAAGTTTGCGGGTAGCGAGGTCGGAAAGCGCGTGTTGGAGACGGTAGGAAAAACATTGGCTTTAGTGGGGTATGACCTGCTGGCTGATCCAAGCCGGATTGAAGAAGCCAAGGCCGAATTAAAGGAGCGTTTAGGCGGCCGGGTATATGAAACACTGCTTCCTGATGATGCTGTGCCTGATTTGGAGACAAATAAGGACATCATGGAAAAATTCCGGGCGAAATAAGCGGAGTTTGAGGAAGCGTTTAAGCGTGGCAAGAATTGATAGAGAAGTGGCAGGCCCTATGGCAATTGAAGATATTATATCCCAATGCACATGTTGTAGACTTGGTTTTGATTGCATGGCTATTCAGTGAGGAAAATTTCAATTTATCTTTCAGTAATAAAAAGCAGGAAACCCCTGCTTTTTATTATGGCGTGATGGTGGGACAGGGATGATACAATTTTTTGCAAAAAGAATTGGGTTTTTTTGTTACAGAAGTTATAATAAAAGAAAGAAAGTTCAATGGAATCGTTACAGAAAATATATTCTAGCATAAGAAACGAAAAAACTTGCAAAGCTTGCGGAAAAAGGCCGTGTCGTGAGTGAATTGATATGCGGGAGGGAAGGACAAGCGATGAAAAAAGAAGACGAGATGCAAAGACAGAAGTACGTGGAACGCTATCTGAAAATTTTAAAGGAAAGTGGGGTTGCCCCTGATAGTTCGCCCGATTTTGAGCGGACCACCGCAGATCTTTTGGTGGAATGTCTGGAGCAGGAGGGCGTAAAATATATTTTTGGAATTCCAGGGGAAGAGAACCTGGATCTGATGAATGCTATCGAAAAATCTTCTATCCAATTTATTACGACAAGGCATGAGCAGGGAGCGGCCTTTATGGCAGATGTCTACGGCAGATTGACGGGAAAAACCGGCGTTTGCCTTTCCACGCTGGGTCCAGGGGCTACCAACCTGGTGACAGGCGTAGCAGACGCCAATTTGGATGGAGCGCCGGTCCTTGCTATTACGGGACAAGTGGCCACAGACCGTATGCACCTGACAGCGCACCAGTATTTGAATTTGGAAAAAGTCTTTGAGCCAATTACGAAGCGGACCAAGCAGATTTTGCGGCCGGACACTGTGCCGGAAATCGTGCGCATTGCGTTCAAATACGCAGAGTCGGAAAAGCCGGGTGCTGTTCATATCGATCTGCCGGACAATATTGCAAAAATGCCGGCTCAAGGGGAGCCGATGCGCCGGGTAGCGCCGCAAAAAGGAATTGCATCTTTTCAGTCCATTGAACGAGCCGCCAGAAGGATTTCGAGTGCCAAACGGCCTCTTATCCTGGTCGGGTACAGTGCGGTGCGGAATGGAGCTTCCCAGGCTCTTACGGAATTTGCTACCAAGCTGCGGATTCCTGTGGCCAACACCATGATGGCAAAGGGCATCATTCCCTTTGATAACCCTTATTCCATGTGGACCGTCGGCATCCCCCAGAAGGATTATGTGAACCAGATTTTTGACGAAGCCGATACCGTTATCGGCGTCGGATACGATATCGTAGAATATTTTCCTCGCAAATGGAATTTGAAAAACAACCATAAGATTATACATATCGGAACGCAGGCTGCTGACATTAATAAGCGGTATCAGCCGGAAGTGCAGGTGGTAGGGGATATCACGGATTCCCTTTACGAAATTCTGCGCCGTTCCGAGCGGGAAACAGAACCGGACTATGCGCTGCAAATCCAGGCAAAGATTCAGGCAGACCATGAGCAATATAAAGATGATGATTCCTTTCCCATGAAACCCCAGCGGGTGTTGCACGATGTGCGGAAGGTGATGGGAGAAGATGACATCCTCGTATCGGATGTAGGCGCGCATAAGGTGTGGATTGCCCGGCATTATAACTGCTATAAGCCTAATACCTGCATCATATCCAATGGATTTGCTTCTATGGGAATTGCCATTCCAGGAGCTGTCGCTGCAAAACTTGTGAATCCGAATCGAAAAGTGTTGGCTGTTACAGGGGATGGCGGCTTTATGATGAATATGCAGGAGCTGGAAACTGCCTCCCGCATCGGCACCAACTTTGTAACGCTGATTTTGAATGACAGCGGCTATGGACTCATCAAGTGGAAGCAGATGGAACGCTTCGGGAAGAGCTGTTATACGGACTTTACAAATCCCGACTTTGTGGCTCTGGCTAAGGTCATGGGCGGCAAGGGATATCGTGTGGAAAAGGCGGAGGATCTGCTTCCTATGCTGGAGGATGCGTTCAAACAGGACACGTTGGCGCTTATCGACTGCCGTATTGATTACGATGAAAATGTAAAACTGTCCGCCCAATTGGCGGAGCTGCCCAAACAGCAGGAAGAGAAAAATCAGGAGAAGGGACAGCAATAGGCACGTCTGCGGAAGCGCTTTGCATCGGGAAGCCATTGATCCCAACGCATACTTTAATGTAAAGTGCTATTTTAGTGGTGCTTCCCATGGGAATGCGCCGTGGAACGCCATCGAAAAGACGGACGACATGATTCAGTATGTGTGCCTTCGCATGGGAACGAGCCGTGGAACGGACGGTGTTCTTTGGATGGGGCGCTGCTGATGATGCTGTGCCTGATTTGGAGACAAATAAGGACATCATGGAAAAGTTCCGGTCAAAATAAGCATTTTATAAATAGAGGAAAAGCCCGGCGTGATATAGTTCATGCTGGGTTTTTTGGTGTATTTTTGCCAGGATTGAGGCTATATTAGGATTTCTTGTATTACGCCTATGAGGTTGTTGTTTTTTGTGTTTGTTGCCCGCAGGGCTGTACTGATTTATTTCAGGTGTTCCTTGAAAAATTGTTCCAGCTTGTCGAACGGGATCGCGTCTTTTCGGCCCCCGTCGTATAAATCGGTGTGGACGGCATTTGGAATGATCAATAATTCCTTATTGTCAGCAAAAAGATTATTCTTTATCATGGCAGCATATGCGTCGCGGCTGAAATAGCAGGAGTGTGCCTTTTCCCCGTGCATGATCAAAACGGCGCTGCGGATTTCGTTGCTGTAGCTTAAAATCGGCTGATTCATAAAGGACATACATCCGATCACGTTCCAGCCCCCGTTAGAGTTTAAGGAACGCTCGTGATAACCCCGGGCGGTTTTATAATAATCGTGATAATCTGCGACGAAGAACGGTGCATCCTCTGGGAGCGGATCGACAACCCCGCCGCCTGGCATATAACTGCCATTTTTATAATCAGCGGTTCGCTGTGTGTTCATGGCGGCTTTTTTTGCATATCGTGCATCGGCAGAGGCTTCGGCATCGAAATACCCATTGGCATTGACACGGGACATATCGTACATGGTCGAGGTTGCCGCCGCTTTGATGCGGGTATCCAGCGCCGCCGCATTCAGAGCCAGGCCGCCCCAGCCACAGATCCCGATAATGCCGATTTTTTCCGGATCAACATTTTCCTGCACGGAAAGGAAATCTACCGCCGCCTGAAAATCTTCGGTATTAATGTCGGGGGACGCCATATGCCGGGGATTGCCGCCGCTTTCTCCTGTATAGGATGGGTCAAATGCGATCGTAAGAAAGCCTCGCTCTGCTATCGTTTGCGCATACAGGCCTGCCGCCTGCTCTTTTACAGCCCCAAACGGTCCGCATACCGCAATCGCTGCGAAACGGCCAGTCGTCTCCTTTGGCGTGTAAAGGTCTGCCGCCAGCGTGATGCCGTAACGGTTGTGGAATGTCACCTTGCGGTGGTTTATCTTTTCGCTTTTCGGGAAAGTCTTATCCCATTTATCGGTTAAATTAAGGTTTTCTATAATTGTCATTTTATCATGCCATCCTTTCCTTATAAGCCGTATTATATGCGCTTGCTATTCGCTTCGCC
>CAJUEB010000013.1 GCA_910585135.1 uncultured Eubacteriales bacterium | reverse complement strand
TAACGTTGAAAATGCGCTGACCTCCAAGCCTATAAAAGCAACGAATACAATATACATCGGTGTGCTTTGTGCGTTTGTTAAAATAAAGAACAAAGTCATAACGAAAACCGCCAGACATGCAATTGCTATGATTTTAACAGGGCCCAGAACCTTGTCTGAAATTCCTCCTACAACAATCGCACTAATTCCCATTATCATTGAGAATATCGTGTAAATCCATGCGGCTGTAGCTTCTGAAGCTCCCGTGATTTCACCGGTCAATATTATAAAGTTGCTCTGTATACCGGATGTCAGTATGGTTCCCGTCAGACTGGCAATCGTGATAAGCCAGAAGGATTTTAATGTTATCAGCTTTTTCCAGCCAACATCCTTTATGCCTTCTGCCTCACCGCCTTCCAGTATCTCATACTCGGGCTCTTCCCAGCCCTCAGGTTTGTATCCTTCCGGCGCCTGCAGCAATATAAATCCCGAAAGAATCGTAATTCCGCCTATTACCAATGCAAAAACCACAATAGTCGGCGTAACATTTATAGCACTAGTCATTCTTTCACATACAGGAACTACTAGTGCACCTGCAAGAAAGATTCCTACAGACAATGCTCCTGTAGCAAGACCTCTCCTGTCCGGGAACAGTTCTCCCAGATTTGCAACCTGCGCAACATATATACAATAGACAAATAATGGTGCAAATCCACCGATAGCAATCACATAAACCCATGCATTAGGCGCGAAGGCTGCCACCAGTACCGAAACCGTAAATCCAAGACCACAGACCTTTAATACAAAACGATTTCCAAATTTTGCCTTCAATTTTCCCCCTATAAGACTGCCCGGAATAGCCATAAACATCATAACGGAGTATGCCATTACCACGATGGTAGGATCCCAGCCCTTCATTGAAAGCGGCCCTATAAATACAGATAAACAATTTAAAAATGCCGATGTCATGCCGACCAACATAATCAGAAAAAGCATTGGCCAACGTAATTTGTCAATTCTTTTTGTCGATAATTCGCTCATTTTATCCCTCCTGTAGTGTAAATTTGTTGAATAAGTTTTTAGCGGCTATAACCGCTGTGCTTCAGCAGTTTTTATAGCCTCCTTTTTTAGATTCATGGTCTGAATTCATCTTAATTGTAATATTTCCCTTATTATCATTCATTTACAAAAGAGAGTATTCTCTTTTACAAAATTACTTTTTTGCAAATTTCAAATATATTCTGATTTTATTGATAGCTAATTGTACATGTACATATAACCAATTGTACATAAATATGTAGGCTTCCGGTACACTGTCATCGATAGGCTCCGCCGGTATTCCGGCCTACCCCGGCTAAGTGAAATAAAGCCCAAAATGAGATTTTCTGATTTTTAAAAAGTATCGTACCAGCATGCTTTGCTGGTACGATACTTTGTTGATTGATGTATAAAGCTCTTAATAAGCACCGAAGTAATTATATCCACCCGGCTTTTTGATGCCGAAGCATTCAAGCTGAGCGATAAGCTTCTTTGAATAAAGCTGCGATTCCGCCATGTATGATAACGCTTCGCTTAGTATTTCCAGATAATCACATTCCGCGCCGCCGTCATGCCTGCAAAGAATCGCATGGGCTTGCCTGTTCAGCGCGCATTCATATGCGACATATGCTTTATCCAGCAGACCTTCCAGAGCCTCCTGCGTCGCGTAATCTTTCTGAAGCGATTCACTTGAATTAAGTACCTTTCTATAAAATGCTCTTGCTTCATAGAAATCGATAAGGAATGTTTCATTTCTCATTGTTTCAAGCATTTCAAAAGGATCCTCCAGTATCTGCATTTTTACAAATTCTCCCATGGAGCCTGCAGGAGTGCCTGTCCCGCTTGCCGTACCGAGCATGAAATACGCAGTCATATCTGACGGATGCATGATTGCCTGATGAGTATACTCCAGCAGATTATACCCCTTCATTGATTCCGGTTCATTGGTATGCCATTCATTTGTTTCGGGATCATACCAGTCATCCGAACGCATCATCTTACGGATAGACTCGTAATCAATACCTCCGTCCTCTATTGCTTTTGCAAGGAACTTCGATACAGTAGCAAATCTGCACTTTGAATCATTTTGCCATAAAGCATATTCGGGTATATTCCACTCTAATGTGTCTTTTGCCGCGAAGTGATTCGTACTTACAACGTAATTACCTTCTTCGCCCGCATCTCCCGGCCTGCGAATATTGTAATGATCGCTGTTCGTTTCGGTTACAGAAATATTTCCCGCAAGGTCGGTCGTAATAAGGTTTCCCACAGCTCCTACTCTAGGTATCAGCTTAAGGAATTCCTGCGCGTCCTGCGGAGTTTTACATTTTGTAGTGAGATAATGATCCATTATTTCAGGGAAAATACCCCAGTCACAATCTACAGGTGAAAAGTTCGCCGTACATGTCCATGTGAATCCCGCACTGGTCATGCCGATCTGGCAAAATGGACTTACAATAGCACCGAAACAGATAAAATACGGCTCATTGTCAGGATAACATATGAGTATAACTCTGTCAGGAGTTTCATCCGAATTCGAACCGCTTGTTCCTACAATGACCTCTCCGTCCTTTGTAGCCTCCCCTGCGGCCGCAAATGCATTGCACTGAGGATGAGGGATATTCGGACCTGCCGGTGAATTATCAAAGCCAAGTTCTTCCGGATACTTCCCTTCCGGTCTTGCCCATCTTTCACCGCCGTATACTTCCGCAATCAGGAAATCGTACAATGTAAAATCAACACCTTTGCTGGCACAGCCTGCCTGTACTCCTTCAATCCAAAGTCTGAAATCAGGGTCATATTTCTCCACAAGATATTCGATTGTTTTCATATCTTTCATTACAGTTTTTTCGCCATGCGCTTCTAAAACCGCTGCTCTTGTTATGGTAAGAACCGAATACAATTTGTACGCAAGCTTTGCTCCGTACTGGAAACCCATTTCACGATATGAACCTTTAAGAACCATTACCTGCGGGATACCGTTTGTAATTTGTATAGGTGGAGCTATTGTCGAATAATTATCATTATGCAGATGAGCCACCTTTCTTCTTAACAGTTCCATGTCATTATACTTCATAATTTATCCCTCCTTGATAAAACGTTATATTTCCATAGCCACTTTATAAGCTGCCTTTATGGCATCCAACAGGCTTCCTACCTTTGAAGCGTCTCCGATAATATATGTATCACAGATGTTTTTCACGTCCTCATAAAGCTGTTGATTCGGTATATAACCTGCGGAAACGATTATATTGTCGACAGATATGATTCTTTCCTTACCTTCACACTCTACAACCGCTTTGCTTCCGTTAATTTCGGTAATCTTCGCCGATGTAATAATTTCAACGCTGTGATATTTCATCAAGTCCCTCAGCATATTGGAATTTGCTGCGCTTAAAAGCGGAGCCGCCAGGATTTTATCGGTCATTTCCACCAGCGTAACATTTCCGCCTTTTCTTGCAATGTCATACGCGATTTCACATCCGGTAAGCCCTCCGCCGACAACGATGATGTTCTTTCCCACAGCTTTGTTTCCAAGGAGAAAATCTATTGCCGAAACGACCTGTCCTTCGGCTTCACCTTTAAAGCTAAGCTTTCTCGGAGCAGCACCGCTGGCTACTATTACCGCATCCGGAGTTTCACCTTCTATCACATCTTTGGTTACCTCTGTCCCAAAATGCACATCTATGCCAAGTTCTTTCATCTGTTTTTCATACCATGCAAGCAGAGCTTTATCAGCTTCTTTGAAATCCGGCGCAGCTGCCGCATTAAAGACACCGCCCAGCTTACTGCCTTTTTCATATATGCTTGCTTTATGACCTCTCAGAGTAAGTATTCTTGCAGCTTCCATTCCGCCGATACCGCCGCCTACGATAATAACTTTTTTCGCTTTATCCGCTCGCATCACTTTGTATTCTTCATCATGCATCACAGATGGATCCAGCGCACATGACAGTCCTTTTCCCTGCAGCAGACTACCGAGGCATCCGTTATGACATGCTATGCAAGGTCTGATATCGTCTTCTTTGTCCGCCTTTAATTTTTCTATCCATGCCGAGTCGGCAAGAAACTGACGCGCGACTCCTACTGCATCTATCAGGCCTTCACTTACCGCTTTTGCAGACACCGCATGGTCCTCCATCCGCCCTGCACAGATTACCGGTATATTTACATGTTTTTTTATAAACGAAACATCCTCAAGGTTGCATGCTCTGCCCATATACATAGGTGGGTGCGCCCAATACCATGAATCATACGTTCCGTTATCCGCATTCAATCCATCGCAGCCTGCTTCTTCCAGAATTTTTGCTACAGCTATGCTTTCCTCATAATCTCTTCCGAACTCAACAAAGTCTTCTCCCGGCAATGCTCCGTCATTGAATCCCTTCATCTTGCTGACAACACTATATCTTACTGTTACAGGAAAATCCTCCCCGCAGCTTTCCTTAATACCCTTTATTATTTCACACGCCAGCCGCATTCTGTTTTCCAACGAACCGCCATACTCGTCGGTTCTGCTGTTCATGGATTCTATAGCAAACTGATCCAGCAAATAGCCTTCATGCACTGCATGGATTTCTACTCCATCCATACCTGCATCTTTGGCCATTTTTGCCGCTAAAATCGTATTGTCACGCAAAGTTTTTACTTCTTCTGTCGTCAACGCCCTGTGCACCATGGATGTATCCCATACATTGCGCAGCTTACTCGCGGCGATCTTAATATTTTCAATGTTCGCACCTTTTATAAATTCTACAGGTTTAGGATATATTACACGGCCTAAGCCAACTCCCAGCTGCATAAAAACCCTTGCATCCTCTTCATGTATCTTGTTTACGAAATTCCTTAACGGTGTTCCAAAAGCATTCTTTGCTTCTGTAAGCCAGAACCCTCTCCCCCACATATCAAATATCATAGACGGCGCAGTTACAATAAGACCTACTCCGTTCTTAGCTCTTTCCAAATAGAATTTTTCAGCCTCATAATTGAACTCATTATTGTTTATAATTGCAGTTCCCGTCATAGGGCACATTACGAATCTGTTTTTTATCTTTACATTTCCGATCTTAAATGGAGTAAATAGTGATTTATATATTTCTTTCATTTCAATTTTTCCTCCCTTATTATTTACAATCTATCCGATGTTTTTTATTCAATTTTATATCTCCCAGCATTATTATTCATTTATAAATCGTATAACGTTCCTTGACAATAGATACTCTTTTATATGATCACTTACTTTCATACTTCGATTAATGTCCCGATATGAAAAAAAATACAGATATATGTGACTAATTGTACATACTGTTTCAATATACTTAGTCTACTAAAATAAAAATACAAGTATTATATAAGTTCTTAAGCGATTTTTTCTGATTTACTTTTGATTTTTAAAATAGAGGAAGCGAGAACTGGATTAGGTTTGTATTTTCCACCTTTTAACTGTTGAATTAACTACATTTCATCTCCGGATTCACATGCCAATACATATTCCACATAGTTCGTATCGCCATAAGAAGACCATACGTTCTGCTTCGATTGCGCCTTTGAAAATTCCTCAGCTGATAGAATACTTCGGACCTGTTATTCCGTTAGACTTCTTAGGGTATTTCTTATTGAACCCGCACTCGGAAGCCTGCATCGGATCGTTTCCCGTTCCTCCAGATTCTTATGATACTTTGCAACATCGGATTTCCGGCAGCAAAAAAACCCTGAAGCACTGAATTTCAATGCTTTCAGGGGTTAAAAGCCTTATTTCAAAGTTTCGCAGTCGTTTTCACCAAATCAAAGATTTGGGAAAGCTTTGCATAAGTCCTGCGCGCCGTATCAAAGATACGGGCAGGGCTTTATTTCTTCGCTGCTGCTGCCTGCTGTGCCGCTACCTCTGCCGCAAAGTCCTCTTCCTTCTTTTCGATTCCTTCGCCAACTTCGAAACGAACGACGTTGGTAATAGCCAGATCCTTATTTACAGTTGCCAGATACTGCGCGACTGTTTGCTTGCCATCTTCTGCTCTGACATAAGTCTGATCAAGAAGGCAAATTTCCTTTAACTGCTTTGATACACGTCCCTGAACAAGCCCTGTGAAAATCTTGTTTGCAGAAATATTGTCCTTATCAGCAACTGCCAGCTCAGCAAGCTTAGGCTTCGCCTCCTCTGAAAGGAAGTTTGGTAAATAGTTAAAGTTGAATTTCTTATCGTTTCTCTTTTCTTCTAAGATTGCAACATCTTCAGCACTCCAAACGCCGTCAGCAGCCTTATCCAATAATTCGTTTAAAATCGGCTTAGGAAGTGTAAACGGATCATTTAATGCACTTTCAAGCGTGATATCGTGCATCTTAGCCATTTCGTCTTTTGAAATGTCATCTTTGCTGATATACTGCGGGTTCATTGCAGCAACCTGCATTGCGATATTTGTCAAAGCAGTCTTTACATCTTCCGTTCCTTCTACATTACCTGCAACGATAGCGCCGATCCTGTTGCCGTGAATATAGGAAACGACAACTTCACCGGATACCTTTTCAATTCTTCTGATTGACATATTTTCGCCGATCTTAGCGATCTTAGCAGTCAGCTCATCCTGAACTGTACTCCCTTCAAAACTCATTGCTTTGAACGCTTCTATATCGTTCGTTTCTGCCGTTAATGCGAGCTTTGAAAGATTTTCTACGAATTCTACGAATTCATCATTCTTTGAAACGAAGTCTGTTTCTGAGTTTACTTCAACGATTGCAGCAGTCTTGTTGTCTTCTGAAAAAGCAATCCTTACTAACCCTTCCGCAGCAACTCTTCCTGCTTTCTTTGCAGCCTTAGCAAGTCCTTTTTCTTTCAAAAGTTCAACTGCTTTATCTATATCTCCATCGGTTTCAACTAAAGCCTTTTTACAATCCATCATTCCTGCGCCAGTCATTCCACGCAGTTCTTTTACCATTTGTGCAGTTACAGCCATCCTATTTCCTCCTTCTTTGCCCGGCGTTTACAAAATCCGCTGTCTTTTCCTCAATTCCCGAAAAGCGTCTATTCAGCTTCTGCTTCCTGTTCCTCTTCTGACTTCTCTTCAGCGGCCTCGGCAACATCCTCAGCTTCCGCTGCTTCAGCCGAACCAGCCTCTTCGCCTTCGTCAAAGCTTTCGCCCTGCTTTGCTTCGATAACCGCATCCGCCATGCAGCCTGCAATCAGCTTCACCGCCCTGATCGCATCGTCATTTGCAGGAATGATATAATCTACATCATCCGGATCACAATTCGTATCTACGATGCCGATGATCGGAATTCCCAAAATTCTCGCTTCTTTTACGGCGATTTTTTCCTTCTTCGGGTCTACGACAAAGAGTGCGCCTGGCATACCCTTCATTTCCTTAATGCCGCCTAAGAATTTTTCCAGCTTTTCCAGCTCTAAGCGCAGCTTGATAACTTCCTTCTTAGACAGCTTGTCAAACGTACCGTCTTCCTCCATGGTCTTAATATCATAGAGTCTCTTGATCCTGCCTGAAATGGTCTTATAGTTGGTAAGCATTCCGCCCAGCCATCTCTGGTTGACATAGTACATCCCGCAACGGTTCGCTTCGTCCACGATCGCAGCCTGCGCCTGCTTCTTCGTTCCTACGAACAGAACCGGCTTACCGCTTGCCGCAACCTCCTTCATGAATTCATACGCTTCGTCGATCTTCTTTACGGTTTTCTGCAAATCGATGATATAGATCCCGTTTCTTTCCGTAAAGATGTAAGGAGCCATCTTAGGATTCCATCTTCTTGTCTGATGCCCAAAATGCACACCTGCTTCGAGTAACTGCTTCATTGAAATTACTGACATTTTCTTTTCTCCTTTCGGTTTTTTCCTTCCACCGCAGCGCCTACAGAAAGCAACCCTTTTAAAATGCAATCCTGCATCTTTTCAAAAGGCACCGGCTTTCATAAAGCTGCCGTGTGTAAACTATTCGTGAATCGGCATCAAAATATATGACACCAACAAACACTATACTATATAACAGTGGAAATTACAAGCAAAAATTCGCATTTTGCAAGCCATTTCAAGCCGTTTCAGCCGCAGATGCGCAGGGCTTTGCTCGCAGCCTGCCTTCATGGCCGCCTTTTAGTCCGCCCTCTGTTTCCCGCCATTCCTTTCATCTTCCACGGCTACTGAAGCACCATCCCCTTCGCTTCCGCTTTCACAGCCACATCCTTGCCTTCCAATCCCGCTTGGGATATTTCTCCATCATATAGCGCGTGAAAATTTTCCGCGCCCTCCCGTATGTATCACGGCCAAAAGGAATGCTTTCATTCGTCGTGACGCAGATCTGGTTTTTCGCCATCCATACGATATGATCCATATTGATGACAAAACTCCTATGGCAGTACATGAACCGCTTGTCCAGAAACGGCAGGATCTCCGGGAACTTCCCGTAAAACGCCAGCTCCCCGCCCGCCGTATGAATACAGATTTTACGCTGCATTTTTTCCATATAAACGATATCTTCGATCGGAAACACATAAACGCTCCGCCGACACCTGACCATCAGCTTCTTCAACATAAAAACCCCCTTTCCATGAACGATTAAGATAATTGTTTCATAAAAAGGGGATTATTTCTGCCTAAAAATTTTTACATTTTTTTCGATTTCACCACAAACCGCCGCTTTATTCGTGCGCTTCCCGGTAAGTAATCAAGTCTTCCGCAATTTCGTTCGCCGCGATGGAAACAGGCTTTTCCACGTCCGCTTCCGTCAGCTTCGGCATTCCCTCCGTGATATCCCGTGAGCGCTTAGCCGCCAGGATCACGAGCGTATACCTGCTGTCCGCCTTCGTTCTGATCTTATTAATCGATGGATATAACATTATAAATCCTCCTTATACCGATGAATGATTCGGTCAACCTCTTCACCGTTGATTTTGCACTGCTCCGCTTTTATGATAGCCCTGACGCGGTCGATTGCCGCCCGCAGGTCTTCATTGATCACCCTGTAGTCATACTGGTCGATACACGAGATTTCCTGCAAAGCCGCACCAAGACGCCTTGCCATGGTTTCCTCCGTCTCCGAGCCTCTTCCCATGATACGGTTTTTCAGCTCTTCGATCGACGGCGGCAGAATGAAGATAAATACACCCTCCGGGTAATTTTTTTTGATTTGCAAAGCACCCTGCACATCGATTTCCAGAATTACGTTAATGCCCTGTTCCATCCAATCCACGACCTGCTTTTTCGGCGTCCCATAGAAGTTCCCATAGACATTGGCGTATTCCATAAAGCCGTCTTCGGCAATGAGGGCTTCAAAACCTTCGCGGCTTACAAAATGATAATGCACCGCATTTTCTTCGCCCTGACGCGGACTGCGGGTCGTCATGGAAACCGACAGGCGCAGATTTTTTTCTTCATCGAGAATTTCCCTGCAAATCGTCCCCTTGCCAGCTCCGGAAGGCCCTGAAATAACAAATAATTTACCCTTCGTCATGTATCTACTCCTGTGAATATCCGAGCCATTTACTTGTCTGAACAATTATTATATCACTGCTGTCGCACTTCTTCAAGACTAATATTGACAGTTTTGGGATTTATAATATCCCTGCTAAACGGATTTATGGACGCCATCCAGCGTAAATAACGCTTCATAAGCAGCCGGCCGCCGATCCCGGAATACGCAGACCTCCTGCCTGTAAGCCGAAAGCTCATCCCGGTCAAACGTAGCAGTCAAGATCGTTTCTCCTTTTACCGGCGCTTCCGCAATCTTGTTGCCACGGTTATCCGATATGAAGGATGCGCCCCAGAACTTGATCGCCGTGCCGCCGATTTCTTCGACGCCGATCCGGTTGGAAGCAATGACAGGCGTCATGTTTGCGGCGGCATGGCCCAGCATCACATTTTGCCAGTGATCGTAATCCAAAACCTCGTTTTCGACCTGCTCAGGCGGAACGGCAAACGTCCCGATCGCAGTCGGATAGAACAAAAACTCCGCGCCTTTTAACGCCATGCACCTGGCTGCTTCCGGAAACCACTGATCCCAGCAGATCCCAACGCCAATCTTGGCATAGGCGGTATCCCACACCTGAAAGCCCAGATCTCCCGGCGAAAAATAAAACTTCTCATAATACCCCGGATCATCCGGAATATGCGTCTTGCGGTAAAGACCCAGCTTGCGCCCATCCGCATCGATGATCATGATGCTGTTAAACCTGCAATTTCCAGCGCTTTCGTAAAAGCTTACCGGAAGCACGACCGATAATTCCTTTGCCAGGCGGCTCATGCGCTCCAGCATCGGATGCCCCTCGGCCGGCTGTGCGATGGCAAGATGGTCAAAACTCACCTCCTGCGCAAAATACTGCGTGGCAAACAACTCCTGTATCTGTATGATATTCGCGCCCTTACCAGCTGCCTCCCTGATCAGCTTTTCCGCATTGGCAATATTTTTTTCCATGTCTGTGCCACAAGCCATCTGTGTGGCCGCTACCGTGATCTTTCGCATATTAATACCTCTTTTTTTAAATTTTCTGTATTTTTCCCAATTATGATATCATGCATCTCCCCTGCCCATTGATTGGAATTCATGATTCAACGAACGCTTCCTGCGGCAACACCGCCGCGATCCATTCCTGCATAATCCAATCCCTGCTGATCTGCCAGGCACAACGTTTACGCTATACCGCTGCACGGCTATTCGATGTTCTGCACCTGCTCGCGGATTTTTTCGATCTCGCTTTTCGTTTCCAGCATCAGGGAAGTAATTTCCAGGTCGTTAGCCTTCGAGCCGATCGTATTTGCTTCCCGGTTCATCTCCTGCACCAGGAAGTCCAGCTTTTTCCCCACAGGGTCACTGCTCGCAGAAAGGATATCCGCAAGCTGCTTCATATGGCTGTCAAGGCGCACTAGCTCTTCGGTGATATTGGATTTATCCGCAAACACGGCGGCCTCTGCCAAAATCCGTTCCTCCGGGATGATCGAAGCATCGCCCAAAAGCTCCTGCATACGGTTATTCAGCTTCTCCACATAATCCTTTACCACCAGCGGCGCACGAACCTCTATTTTCCCCACGAGATCCCGCACAAGCCTGCCGCGCATCGCAAGATCCTCGGCCAGCTTCCCACCTTCCGCCAGCCTCATTTCGTCCAGATTATCCGTCGCCAGGCGCACTGCCTCGCAGGCCACCTCTATCACTTCATCCTCATTCGCCACATCCGGCACGCTTTTCATCACATCCGGCATACCCGCAAGCAGTTTAAGATCGATATCGCCCGCAAGCTGATAGGCATCCTTTAGCTCCGCCAAATTGTCCATATACTGCTTTGCCGCAAGCGCATTGAGTTTGATCAGCATATCGTCCTCCGTAATGTTCTCTACCATCACGGAAACCTCTGCCTTCCCGCGTTTGACCTTACCGCGCACCAACGCCCTGATTTTTTCTTCTGCAAAGGAATACCGCTTGGGCATTTTGATATTAATATCCGCATAGCGGTGATTTACCGTCTTGATTTCAGCGATTACATTCCGCTTGCCGTCGGAATACTCTCCGCGGCCAAAGCCTGTCATGCTTTTTATCATTTTTTCTCCATGGCCTTTCTGTTTGTGATAAAATAAGTATATCACAGATACTTTGAGGAGGAAAGAAATATGTCATTTGACGGCATGGCTACATTAGCAGCAGTAAAGGAATTCAAGGATCATCTGACCCTCGGCAAAATAGAAAAAATTTATCAGCCGCAGCCCGAGCAGCTCGTCTTTATCATTCATACAAAAGAAGGCAAGCAAAAGCTTTTTATCTCTGCCAGCGGCAACCATTCCGCGATGTACCTGATCGAAAACACGCCGGAGAACCCGCCAACGCCGCCCGTTTTTTGCATGGTACTGCGAAAGCACCTCAGCGCCGCGCGCATCACTGACATCATCCAGCACGAAAATGACCGCATCGTGGAAATCCTCCTGGAAACCGTAAATGAGCTGGGCTTTTCGGTGAACAAAAAACTCACTGTGGAAATCATGGGAAAACACAGCAACGTATTTCTCATCGACGTCGCCACCAATAAAATCATCGATAGCATCAAGCACGTTTCCATCGATGTCAACCGGGCAAGGCAGATTTTGCCGGGCAAACCATACCAATATCCGCCTTCGCAAAAAAAGACGCCGTTCATGGAAATTACACAGCAGGACATCGAACAATTCCTCACCGGCCAGCTTCAGCCGGAACGCAGTCTCCTGTCAAATATTCAAGGGATTTCCCCTGCCCTGGCGCAGAGCATCGCATCAGGACAGGACGCACGAAGCTGCTATGAGACGCTCCAAAACATGATCTGCGCAGCGACAAGCGGACATATTTCGCCTGTCGTTTATCTCGATGAAGCTGGCCGCCCCGTGGATTTTCATATCCTGCCGCTTTCCGTATACGAGAATTCTTACCGGGCGCTGTCCTTTGACACCCTGAGCCAGGCGGCTGGCTATTATTTCAGCAACCGCGAATCCTCCAATACCATCAAGCAGAAAGCAAACGACCTGCTTCGTATCGTAAAAACGCACCTGGATAAATTACAGTTAAAAATGCAGCGCCTGGGCGAAGATTTGCACAAAGCGGAAAATGCAGAACAGTACAGGCTGTACGGGGAGCTTCTTACCGCCAATCTCCATATTGCCAAGGCGGGAGCTTCCTCCGTCACCGTCATCAGCTACTATGACGGAAACCCACTCGAAATCCCGCTCGACCCGAAGCTTTCCCCGGCAAAAAACGCGCAGCATTATTACAAGAAATACGGCAAATTGAAAACCGCCGTCAAAGAAAAGAAGCTGCAAATTTCCGAAACCACCCGCGAAATCGAATACTTAAATTCCGTCATGAGCTATCTCGAAAAGACGAGCAGCATCGAAGAAATCGAGCTTCTGCGGCGGGAACTGACTGAAGCGGGCTTCATCCGCTACAAAAAGACCCGCCAGGAAAAAAACAAAACCGCCAGGCCAAAGCCCTATACCTACCGACTGCCATCCGGAAAAACCGTATTGGTCGGCAGGAACAACAATGAAAACGACTGGCTCACATTAAAAAAAGCCGCTGCGAGCGACATCTGGTTTCATACGAAGGATATTCCTGGATCACACGCCATCCTCGTCCTGAACGGACAAGAGCCCTCAGAGGACGAGCTTTTCGCTGCCGCCGCCATCGCAGCTTACCACAGCAAAGGCGCGGATTCAGAAAACGTCCCGGTAGATTATACGAAGGTTCGCTATGTAAAAAAACCATCCGGGGCAAAGCCGGGGATGGTCATCTTCACGCATAACCGTACGCTGTATGTCAACCCGAAACTGCCGGAATAAAGACTTTGCTTGCACCCCACATGAACGTTGGCATTCTCAATTTCACTTCACCGCCCGATTCTGCCAAAAGATAAGCGAAAGCAATGCGTGAAGATTTGATAGCGCGCTTTTGCCTACAGAGCCGCCATCCATGCGATCATCTTGGCGATCACCTCATCGCCCCGGCTGTCTGCATTGCCGTTATGGATCTCGTGATACAGTCCTGGCCACTCGATGTATGTGACGGCATCGCCTTTTTCGGTCATGCGTTTTGCGATGCGCCTGCTGCCCTCTATGCTGCAAATTTTATCGGCATCGCCATGCATCAAAAGCGCCGGAATGGCAGAAGCCTTTCCGTTATCCTCCTGCGTGCCTTCCTCAAGCCGCAGCCCGATTTCAAATCCATCGACAGCACATAACGCCGATATCCTGTTATGGACCATCGGATTATCCTTGTATGGCTTCACCGATTGCGGATGTCCTAGCGTGCTTTCATTGACCTCGGAACTGATCGTAAATGACGGCGCAATCCTGGAAATAAGCTTCACCAGCTTGTACAGCGCCGCCGGGACGGGACGCACCAGCCTGACCCACGGAGCGGATATGATATAAGCGGACGGTCTGTCGTTAAACGTTCCCCTTCCCCTGTAATCCAGCACGATATTACCGCCCATGCTGTGACCATACAAAACGATATCCTTCTGCGGGTACAGATCCGATGCATATTCCAAAAGCGCATCGATATCCGCCAGCACTTCACTTCTCGGCGCGCAATGCCCTTTTTTGCCGACGGAATCTCCATGCCCCCGCAAATCAAGGGCAAGCGATGCGATTTTCTGCTGGCGAAAACGTTCCGCCACCCGGTCAAACCTGCCGCCGTATTCCCCGATCCCGTGAACGATGCAAACCACTTTCCTGGGATCTTCGCACGGCCATGAATACCCTTGGATCTTCCCTGCTACAAGCTGTCTCAACGTAAAAGTTTCATACATACCGCCATCTCCAAATCAAACAAATTTTAAAAACGATGCTATTCCGATAACGCTACCGCTATAGCGATACTACTATATTGGTTCAATAAATTTCCTAATTATTACAATTCCAATTTTCTCACTTGAAAGTTTTCCTCTCTCAAAATAAAATTCTCTTACACAACTTCATTCGCTAAAATCCGACAAAATTCTACAGAGTTCCGATCCTCTGAGAAAGGAGGCGCACGATGAAAAAAGCATGTACATTATGCGGCTGCACGTACGGGATATACACTTTTAAAGCCGGTCATGTATGTGAGGACTGTCTTCGGGAACTGAAAACAGATTACCAGGCTGACAGTCATGTGCACACCAGGAAATAATACAAAAGGAATTACCTTTTGCGTCGGTTTTTCTGAATGGAGTTGTGTTTTTTCTGAGCATCCAGCCGCTTCCTGGTCTTCGGTTTCATCACCGAAAACCCAAACCTGCCGAGCGGTGTTTTTTGAAGGGCAAAGTAGTGTCCGTGATTATAAGCCACAAGGCCTGCTTCCTCAAGGCACAGCTTGCCTGTTTCATCCATCAGTGCTTCATCTGCCGATACGCTGACGATTTCCGCCAGGAACATATCGTGCGTCCCCAGCTCTTTGACTTCTGTAACCCGGCACTCGATATTGACAGGCGACTGCCCGATAGACGGACAGGAAACTTCCCTGCTGTCAGCCGCCGTCAGCTTCAAGGCTTCAAATTTATCGAGATCACGCCCGGATTTTACCCCGCAGTAATCAGCGGCAAAAGCCAGTTTTTCCGTCGTCAGGTTGATGACGAATTCTCCCGTATCTTTGATGATCCTGTGGGAATGCCGTTCTTTTCTCACCGAGATATACGTCATCGGCGGCTCGGAATTAACGATGCCCGTCCAAGCGATCGTGATAATATTTCTCTCTTTTCCAGTCCCGCACGAAACCATCACGGCAGGCACTGGATTTAACATCGTTCCCGGTTTAAAGGTTATCTTCCCCATGCAAATTTCCTCCACTATAAAGATTCACTTCCAAGCAAGCTTAATACCTGACGAAAGTCCTCCGGCAGAGGGCTTTCAAATTCCAGATATGCTTGTGTTACGGGATGGGCAAACCCTAAAACGGCTGCATGCAGCATCTGCCGCCTCACCCGCAGCTTATCCGCCGCCTTGTGCTTTGCAGGGCCATACAGCGCATCTCCCAGAAGCGGATGCTTCCTATATGCCATATGAACCCTGATCTGATGCGTCCTTCCCGTTTCCAGCACGGCTTCTATCAGTGTGAACTGCCCCAGCCGCTCCAGCACCTTATAATGCGTGACAGCATTTTTCGAATGAATGTCCGTAACGGCATTACGCAGCCTGTTTTTCGGGTCGCGCCCGATCGGCGCATCTATCGTGCCCTCGTCTTCTTTGATATTGCTGTATACGATCGCCCGGTAACGCCTGGTGATCGAATGCGCTGCAAGCTGCCGCGACAAAGAGCCATGTGCCTTATCGTTTTTCGCCACCATCAGAAGACCGCTCGTGTCCTTATCGATCCTGTGTACAATGCCCGGACGGATCACCCCGTTGATCGAAGACAAATTCTCGCCGCAATGATACAAAAGCGCATTGACCAGCGTTCCCGAAGGATTCCCGGCCGCCGGATGAACGACCATCCCAGCGGGCTTATTGACTACTAGGACGTCTCTATCCTCGTATACGATATCGAGGGGAATATCCTCAGCCTCCGCCTCAAGGGGCTGCGGCTTTGGGAGCTGCAACTGGATTTTATCACCGGCTTCGGCCTTGCGCTTTTTTTCACTGCAAACGCTCCCGTTTACTATAACGCCATTCTGCGCAAACAGCTTCTGGATAAAGCTTCTGGAAAAATCCTCTAAAACTGCGGAAAGAACCAGATCCAACCTGATCCCGCTCATTTCTTCCGTTATGTCTATCTCTATCCGCTGCGGTATATCACACATCCTTGCTATGCTTCCTTTCAAAAAACAGAATATCCAGCACCATCAGCCCGCATCCTGCGCAGATAAAGATATCAGCGATATTGAATACGGGAAACACCCTGAAATCGAAGAGATCCACGACATATCCCAAGCTCATCCGGTCGATGAGGTTTCCCAGTCCGCCCCCGCAGATAAAGGCGATGGCAGTCAGCATCAGTTTGTCCCACGATTTTCGCTTGCGAAACAGCAGCACCAGCCCGGCAGCGATCACGGCGAGGGGAAGAACCTCCAGAATCAGCCATTGCTCTTCCCACATACTGAACGCAGCGCCCCTGTTTTGCACATATGTGAAATGAAAGATACCCTCGATCACGGGAATCGATTCCCATGGGTTTAGATTGGATACCACCAGATATTTCACCACTCTGTCAAGTACGATGACAGCAGCGGCGATCACATAATAAATCATATGAAAATGGGGCGAAACCGCCCCGCCTCCTTTAGAATTTTACGTTTCTTACGCTTCTCACTGTATTCTTGTTGTTTTGACCGCGATTGCTTTCCGAATAATTATACGTTCCCCTCGACGGCTGCGGAACGCTTTCGCCGCTACCTGTTGCGCTTCCGCCCGGCAGATCATCGAAATCATCCACGCCCAGTTCCGGGAACATCTCGCCGCTGAGCGATTCAAACCGTTGCAGCTCTGATTCTAAAAGCTGTTTATACCTTGTCCTGAAATTGATGAACCTGGCCTTCATAGCCTCGCTTTCCTCGCTGATCCGGTCGGACATTTCCCGTGCTTCCTTCTGCATCAGTTGTGCGTCCAGCTCTGCGTTCTTCAAGAGGATATCAGCCCGTTTCTCTGCGCTGGCAGAAATATCCGCCATGAGGGTCTTCGCAGTTTCAAGCGTTTCCAGCACCGTCCCTTCCGTCCCCCGGTATCGTTCCAGCTCCTCTACCAGCCTGCTGTTCTCTTCCTTCGTCTGCCGCAGCTCATCCAGCAGCCGCTCCAGATCGATGGTAATTTCATCGAGGAATTCATTCACTTCCTCTTCCTTGTATCCGCGAACGACTCTCGTAAATTCCTTTTCCTGTATATCGATTGGCCTGATCATGTTCTGCCTCCTTTGCTCTCATCAAATCACTTCCATGGATTCACGTCATCGGCGCTGCTGCCGGCAAAATTATACGGCTTGCTGTCGCCCTGCGCAGAGATTGCCACGTTTTCGGGGGCAAAGATGAAGATATTGTTCGCAACCTTCTGCACATTCCCGTTCAGCGCATAGGTCGCGCCCCCTAAAAAGTCAAAGATTTTTCGACCTGTATCAGCATCCAGCTTCTCCAAGTTGACGATGATCGGTTTCCTGCTTTTGAGGCTGTCCACCAGCTTCGCACATTCATCGAAGCCCTTCGGCTCGATTACCACAAGCTTAAACGCATTGGTCAGTGCCTTCACCGTCCTGTTCTGCATCGGAACTACATTACTCATATCGTATTTTGGGGCAGGCGCGGAAGTCTGCCTCGTCTCGATCGGCTTCCTGTCATAATAATTGCTTTTCTGGCTGTACTCTTCTTCTGCCTCTACTTCTTCCTCATCGTAATCCTCAAATCCCATTAAATCCTTAAACTTTGAAAAAACGCCCATGGCTACCTCCTATTTATTGTAGTTCCTCTCTCCGAATATCGCGCTGCCCACCCTGACCAGGTTTGAACCAGCCTCGATCGCAACAGGAAAATCGTGTGACATTCCCATCGATAAATATTTGAAATCCAGCATCGGATGGTCGATCCTGCCAAATAAATCGTACTGCTTTTTTACCGCTTCAAAATACACCCTGATGTCTTCCGGATCATCTGCATAAGGCGCAATGCACATCAGCCCTCTGATTCTGACGTTTTCACACGTCTCCAGGATTTGTTTGATCAGCGCTTCCGTTTCATCGGTGGTAATGCCGAATTTGCTTTCTTCCTCAGCGGAATTGACCTGAATCAGGATGTCCATGATTTTATCATGTGCCGCCGCCCGTTTGTTGATCTCTGCCGCCAGCTTATAAGAATCGACCGAATGAATCATGGATACCTTATCGATGATGTACTTTACTTTATTGGTCTGCAAATGCCCGATCATGTGCCACCTGACAGGTTTTACCGCGTCAAACTTGTCCATGATCTCCTGAACCTTATTCTCGCCGATATCCGTTACCCCTGCATCTATAGCGATGTTGATCTCCTCCGGCGTCCTCGTCTTGCTGACTGCGCAAAGGAGCACGTCATCTACGGTCCTTCCGCACTGCTGTGCGCAAGCGCCGATTTGTTCGTTAATTTTTGAAAGGTTCTTTCTGATATCCTCCATCATTCCTTCTCCTTTTTCGTTTGTTTTTTTGCCTTCTTCTGCGCTTCCTGGTCCAGTTCCTTTTCCAGCGCGCTTGCCGGATGCTTCAAGACCTCATCGTATACGTCCACCGTATACACCTGATTGCCTTCTTCATCGATAAACGTAACATCATCAATCACGGACTGCTCTTTGTCATAAGCGATGATCTTGATCCGGGTGAAAACATTATGCCCGTTTTTATCGATCACATAAACGCCTTTCTGTCCGTCTTTTTCGATGATGCATTTATTATCGATGATCAGGCCTTCATTATCGCTGGTAACGATACTCATTTCCTCCGCCCGGCTGCTGCTGAATGCTTCATAAAAAACGTTCAGGTAAAAAATAACGCGGAAATCGTCGCTGTCCTTTTCCTTGCTGATGCTCTGGATCTTGGCCTTCACGCTGCCCTCCGGCAGTTCCAGGGTAACGTTTCGTCCCTCGCTATAGGTCTCCGCCGTCTCCCGGTCTACCCAGCATAATATGTACCAGGCGTCATCCCATGACACCTTGTAAACAGGCTCGCCCTTGATGACGGACTTCCGCTCCAGGCTGGCCGGATGATAAGAAAGGCTTTCCACCTTTTCCCGTTTTATTTTTTCCATGCGCGCGGGTGTAAAGTAGTCCTCATATCCGTCGATTTCCAGGCTGAAAATCCCGCTTATCGGCGATGTGTATTCTTCGGAAAGACCGTCATATCCCTTGAGGCGTTTGGTATATTCGCCAAACCTTTGTTCTTCCTCACTGCTTTCTCCCTTTGGCGTTACGGAAACGAGCGTCGTGCCTTTTTTGATGGACGAACCTGCTCCCACAAGATATTGGATATCCCCTGACTCAGCGGCGATCCCGATTCTTTCGTCCTTGATAAAATATCCTGTCGTATCATAGGATAATTTGAGGTTTCCCGGTTCTAAGGTCTGCGTGGTTTCAAAGATATCCGTGACCCGCGGTAAAACTTCGACAACCACATATAGTAGAATCAATAGAATAACATAAATACATATTGCCCTTTTTGTATTTTTCGAAAGTTTGTTTTTCATTGTCTTATTTTACACCAAAGATTTCCGGCTTGCAATGCGCTATGTCTTTATTTTCTCTATTTCTTCGACGATTTTGGCCTCTTCCTTGGAAAATCGGCTTTTATCCTGTATAAATTGATCGTATAAATCAGGCCGGCGCTCCTTCGTCAGCAAAAGAGCCTCCCGGAATTTCCATAAAGCGATCAGCTTGTGATTGCCGGAAACCAACACTTCGGGAACTTGCATGCCACAGTATTCCCGTGGCTTCGTATATTGCGGATGCTCCAAAAGTCCCGAATAAATGGATTCATCCAAAGCGGAATTTTCATTGCCCAAAACACCTGGCAGCATCCTGGCAACGGAATCGATCAGCACCATAGCCGGAAGCTCGCCCCCCGTGAGGACATAATCGCCGATCGAAATCTCTTCGATGTCCCAATAATCCAGCACCCGCTGGTCTATGCCCTCGTAATGTCCGCACAGGATCACAAGCGAATCAAGTTCCGCCAGTTCCTGAATCTTCTTGGCGTCGAGAATTTTGCCGCGCGGCGACATATACACGATCTTCTTCTGCGCCGCATTCACCGATTCCAATGCGCCGAAGATGGGATCTGGCATCATCACCATGCCCCCGCCGCCGCCAAACGGATAATCATCGGCTTTGTTGTGCTTGTCCTTGCTGAACGTCCTGATATCCGTAAAATGCAGCTTGAGAATGCCGTTTGATGCGGCTCTGCCCAGAATGCTGCTTTCGACGACAGAAGGAAACATCTCCGGAAACAGCGTCAGGACATCGATGTTCATCGTCTTGCGTTTTTTTTCGTCCGTTTGCACCGCTTGCCCGGCGGCATCGGTTGTATCTTCCCCGCATTGCCACTCGCCCGGCTGCTCGTCCGCAAGCCGCGCTTTTTCCTGCTCTGCATCTTGCTGCACTGCACACTGCGCATTTTTCTCTGCTTTTTTCCTCACCCATTTGCATACGATGCATGTATTCCAACTGCCCATTCGCACCTCTCGCTTTCCATATATCAAAGATCGAGAAGCCCCGCCGGAAGCTTCACTTCGATTTCCCGCTCCTGTACATCGATATTGATCACGAACTCATCCACCTTGGGAAGCAAAAACTTTTTTCCGTTTTCCTGCTCCACTTCAAAAATATCCTGCGCTGTATTTTGCAGCACATCGGTGACCTTGCCGAGCGGCGCGCCATCCTGCTCTTTTACCGTCATGCCGATCAGATCCCGCACATAAAACTGCCCTTCGGGAAGTGCAGGCAGATCCGCCTCCGTGATAAAAAGCTCCTTTCCCTTGGCCGCTTCCGCACCATTTCGGTCATCGATCCCGGAAAGCTTCAAAATCACCATATTTTTTTGCAGCCTCACGTTCTGTACTGTAAGAAGCTTGTCTTCCATATAAATAGCTTCCGCCCTTTCGTAAGCCTCCGGGCGGTTCGAATAATTATAGACCTTGACTTCGCCTTTCAGGCCGACCGCATTTACAATTTTTCCAATTTTTATCTTTTCCATTTCGATTTCCATATAATACAGCACAGGCACATATACCCTAACAATATATGTGCCTTATACGCATCTTCTATTGAACTATTTCAACCACTACCTTGGCGTTCGCTTTCGTGGCTGCCGCTTTCACGACGGTACGGATGGCCTTGGCGATCCTGCCCTGTTTGCCGATCACCTTTCCCATGTCTTCCGGTGCTACT
>CAJUEB010000012.1 GCA_910585135.1 uncultured Eubacteriales bacterium | reverse complement strand
TCCGGCGCTAATGCTGCTTTGTCTGTGGAATACACCGGGCAACCCTGCTCCTTGACCGTTAATGTATTCGGGCTTAAAACATATCCCTTAGTCAAATTCCATCGATCAAGCGGCAGGAAATCAGCGATGGTCAAATCGCCCTGTACCAGCCTGCTGTGGTATTTGACGATAGGCACATAATAGTCCAGGCTTCCCGTATCGATATTGCTCAGTTCCCCGTCGGCGCCTGCGACATAATCCAGCGCCATTTCTATGGTATCATATTTGTTTGATGATATCTTCATGCTGTCTGTCACCCGTCGGATATGTGCATCTGTCACATCATCCTTACTCTTTAGTATGCCCCGAAGTTCTATAATATAAAGATCCGGATCTTGGGTTTTCTCCACTTCGTCGAGCAAGTTCGGCACAAACAGCATCGGAAGACCCATCGTTGCCAGGGTAAAGACGGCGATTCCTTCATCATGGTATGCTTTCGGTCCTATGAAATATCGATTGGCCGCGCTCGTGCCTAAATAGACCACGTCCAGCGTGTCTTCACCTTCCGCATAAAACGCCTTAAAAATTTGCTTGCTATCATCAGAGGCAGCGATATTAAACACCTGGTTTAAATACAGGAAAAGGAGCGCCGCTATGATAAAAAAGATCACAGCCCGCAGCCATTTTTTACCCTGTGCATTTTCTCTTTTTTTCGCTATCATATCAATTCGTCCTTCTGTTATGCGGCAGCTTATTTGGTCGGCACTGGTCGTAAGCCTTTCATTTCGTTTAGCTAAGCCGCCCAGACTGCCTGATTCCTGGCTGCCTGAGCAAACCCTGCATTTCGTTTTCCCGAGCCTCCTTGCCCGCCAGAGCTTCCCGTCAGATCGGCGATCCATTGACCCTAACCGGCTTTGACGATCCTATTTCGCTTCGCCAGTTTCACTTTCTGCCCAAAGGGCGTCATGAAACAACGTCCACATATCTCCATATCCTTCCGATGCCGGCGTCACTGGCTTTGGGATCGTGTTTTCGATATCGATTTTGATTTCACCCTGCTTTGACATGAGCAAAACCCTGCTCCCCAGCGTCAATGCTTCCTGAATATTATGCGTGATAAAAATAACCGTGGCATTTTCTTTTTCCCAAATCCGCAAAAGCTCCATCTGCAATTTGCTTCTTGTCATTGCATCAAGGCTTGCAAATGGTTCATCCATCAAAATAATCTTCGGATTAAGCGCCAAACCCTTCGCAATGGCGACACGCTGCTTCATCCCGCCGGAAAGCTGATGCGGATAAAGATCTCCTTTATCGCCAAGACCCACTAAATCTAAATGCTCCTGCGCAATTTTTTCCAGCTGTGCCTTTTCTGTCATCCCGTTGACCTTTAACGGATATTGGATATTTTTCTTCACGGTTTTCCACGGAAATAGCTGGTTAAAATCCTGAAACACCATCATCCGGTCAATGCCCGGCTTTTCTACCCTTTTACCGTCCACCAGGATTTCTCCCTCGTAACCCTCAAACCCTGCAATGCAACGAATCAGCGTAGTCTTTCCGCAGCCTGACGGACCTAAGATGCAAAGGAAATCGCCCCGATTTACGGTCAGGGAGAGATCCTGCAAAATATTGCGGGAATCCGGGGCGTCATGATAATTCTTGGTAATATTCCTTACTTCAAGCAGCTTGCTCATCTTACCATCCCCCATTTCTTAACCGTATTTCGTTCAAGCGTCCTAAAAAGCCCGTATTCTATGATAATACCGATTATGATAATAACGATCAACGCTGCGAATACGCCCGCGATATCGATGTTGGTTCGCTTCATGAATATAAACCAGCCGATTCCTGCGCCCGAGCCTGTCGTGCCGAATATCATTTCTACGCTGATCAGACCTCGCCAAGCCCTTGCCCAGCCGACTCTCATGCCGGACAAAACGCTGGAAAACGCCGCCGGCAGATACACGCCCATCACCAGCCGAAGACCGTGAAGCCCGATGTTCCTGCCGCTTTCTATGTAAATATTCGAAACCGACTTGAACCCATCTATGATGCTTCTGGACATCGGCCACAGAATGGAATGAATCACGATAAATATGATGGTAGCCTCCCCGATGCCAAACCACATGATTGCCAACGGCAAAAGTGCCACGCCAGGAAGCAGATCCATGATGGACACCACCAGATTGTAAATCGCATAAAATATCTTACTGACGATGGCTAAGCTGGAAAAAATAAATGCCAGCACGATACCAATCGCAAGCCCCCTGACGATAAGGGACATGGAATAAAGCGTATACATCATCAGGCTGTCATCACGAAACCCTTCAATAAAGCTCTGCCCGATATCCACAAGGGATGGGAACATAAGCGCAGGAAATGCCTGCATCGCATATACCGCCTGCCATGCCGCCAGAAAACAAACGATAAATATGACTTGTGTTCTGATTTCTTCTTTCATCTATGGAAATACCTTCTCTCACCTTTCAATATGAAATATAGGCTGACTGCAAACAGCCAACCTATATTATAGCATAATCCTTCTTATATAGTATAACCTTTTTATTTTGCGCTTGCCTTTTAACGCTTGGTCCGCTTGCCGCGCCCCTGCGCTAGCCGCTCACGCCAAACGCTTGCACTAATTGCCTTTTACATTATCAAACGCTAAATCCGCAATCGATTCCGGCGCATCGTGTTCCAGGAAGCCTTCCTTTGCCATGAAGCCTGCCATATCCATAACGCCCTTGGTCTCCGTCGTATATACGCACGCCGGATCATTGAGCCATGACAGCATGGTTTCTGCATCCACGTCCTCGGCTTCACACAGCATCTCAGCGGCTTCTTCTTTGTTATTATTAATGTAATCGATCGCTTCTGCCAGTGCTGCTACAACAGCGTCGTAAAGTTCAGGATTGTTTTCTGCAAGCTCTGTCGATGCCAGCGCAACGATAAAGGAGTTTCCTTCCGGCCATACAGACGCAAGCGCTTCAACCTCGGTCATGCCCTCTGCCTCTTCCTTAAAGGTATACGGAGAAGTCGTCAGCTGCAATTTCACACTGCCGGAAAGCAGGGAAGTCATGCCATCAGGATGCGCCATAGCGACGATGTTGTTATCGAGTGCATGTGCGTCCCCCAGCTGTTCCTCTGCTGCCATTGCCAGCAGAATGTGCTGGATGCTTCCGATATTGACGAGGGCGATCTGCTCGCTGCCTACATCCTTTAACGTCTTAATGGCAGGATCATTTGTCATCAGCTTATGCGGCTGTGCGGACATATTGGAACAGATCTTCACAGGAACGCCGCCTGTCACCGCTGTAATGGCAGGGGCTACCCCCATCGCGCCTACGTCAACGCTGCCGGAGGCAAAGCCTTCCGTAATCGCCGAGCCTGAATTAAGCGTCGTCCATTCAATTTCGACCGTTCCGTCGTAATTCTTTTCGATCAGCTTCTGCTGCTTCATGATTTCAAGCGGCGCATATGCCATGCCATATTGGTGCGCGATCGTTAAGGATGCATCCTCTGCTGACGAAGCATCGCCGCCACTGCCGCCACAGGCTGCAAGAGCCATGACCATTACCGCAGTCATCAGGACTGCACAGATTTTCTTCACTTTTTTCATTTCTTTCTCCTTTATATTAAAATAATTTTATTAACACATAAAACGCCAGCAACAGCTTGCCCGCCGCCTTTAAAAATCGGGAAGATTGAGCCGAAAAGCTGACCGCTATACCCTAGGCCGACCGTCAGCCGTTCACTGTCCTCCCCATCAAAGCCTGGCTTTTCTCATCGGTTTTTCAAGATTTCCTTCAATATTTCAATAAACCGCACCGCTGCGCCCGGCAAATATTTATGCTTGGAATATGCCACATACATCATTCTTTGGCAGATTTCCTGATCCGGCATATAAAGAACCGGGTAACGCCCATACACACTGTTCCTGATCGTGCTTTCCGTCATCAGGGAAATCCCTACGCCTGCGAGCGTCAGGCTATAGCTGGTCATGGTCTGCTCCGCAACCGTATACCGCTGCGGCTCAAACCCGTATTTTTCAAAGAGCGTTGCCATAATATGACCGATATGCTGATCCTCCTTCAAAAGCACAAAGGGCAGATCTTGAAACCGGGTAAAATCCACCTGCGGGATCAGCGCGCAGGCGTCACTTTCTTCATGCAATGCTTTCGATGTGCAGGCAGCAGTCTGCTCTTCATGCGTCTGCCGTCCCGGCGCGCAGGCGGCACTTTCCTTGCCTTGCACCTGTTGTTTGAAACTTCCCTGCGAAACCTCCTGCGGTTTTCGCTGATTTAGCCCGCCTCCCAACACGCTTTCGATCGGAATCTGCCAGCGTTTCAGTTCCTTATTGATCGGCCACTGCGGCGGTACGCACAGGAAAATTTGTTCCCGCAAAAGCTCCTCGTATTGAAATCGTTCATCCTGCTTCCACGGCGGCGCAATAAACAAATCGATTTGCCCATTAAGTGCCTTAATCGAAATATCGGGAATATTTCCATCCACAATTTCAAATTCTATGCCCGGATAACGCGAGGTGAACTCAGCCGCTGCATCCGGCAGATAACTCACATTAAAGGAGGCCGCGCCGCCTACAGTCAGATGTCCCTGCTGCAAATCTTCAATGTCCGCAATATGCTGCATCATCTCATTGTAAAGCGCCCGGTATCGCAAGGCATACCGAAGATATACCCTGCCCGCATCCGTCATTTCCAACGGCTGCTTTGTTCGGTCGAATAAAAGCACGCCCAAATGATCCTCAAGCTTTTTCAGCTGGGCGCTTAATGCCGGCTGGGAAATTCCCAGTTTGTCTGCTGCCGCTGAAATATTTCTGGCGTCTGCAATCGCCTGTATGTATTTTGCAGAAGAAAAACATCCCATCCCTATAACCTTTTACTTATACCACCATAGTTTATAAATTATGACGATATATTCTAACTTAGAAATGTGAAAACTGTGTGAAATTCTTATGGTCTACAAAAATATCAGTTTTGACCGTTGGTATACGCAGCAGAAATCACCTTGCAAAGCGTTGCCACTTAAGCAGGCGATATACGAAAAGTATAAAAAGCCTGTCGTTATAAAAAAATCGGCTATGCCGGTTCCCTTGCAGAGATAGATTTTATTGATATTCTCCAGATGTTCACTGGACATCTGGGAGAAGCCGAAAATATCGAAACGATATTTCCTGGTATATTGTAATTGGCTCATTTAGCAAATCATCCGCAAGATACACTTCCCTACATAATAAAAAATCGACGAAACCAACTTTATTCTGGGAAAACATATTTTTTTCATGTATAATGTATTTCAAACATGAACGCAGCGCATCCAAACTTCTTATTATAGGATCTGCTGCACACAAGGAGGCTATTCATGCAAATATATTCGTCTATCGTAGAAAACATTGCGCACCATGCGGCGAATACGCCCGATGCACTGAGCCTTGCCGATGGGAAACAGGCTTTCACCTACCGAAAGCTTTGGAATCATATTTATGGTCTTTCCCAAAAGCTAAAGGAATTAGGCGTCACAAAAGAAAGCTGCGTCGTCGTGGAATGTGACCAAAGCGCTCGCTATATGATATGCGAATTTGCCATACAGCTCTTAGGCGGCGTGTTCGTTCCGTTGGAAAAAAACGCTGCGTCAAGCCGCGCTGCTGAAATCGCGATCGATACCGAAGCCGTTTTATACATCGGAAAAGAGCTTCCAGAGGAAGCTCTCAAGGAGACGGCACGTGCCATCTCCTTTTTGCCGCTTAGCAGCATAGACACCCACGCATGGGAGGAAGCCCCCGTTCCAATGTCTTCTGCACACGACTGCACCGCGAACCAGCCAGGCGATTCAGAGAAACATCCGATGTTTTCTGCGCACGGCTGTCCAGCAGAATGCCTGGCGGCTTTTCCACAAAGCCACTCGATAAGCAACCTGACGGATCACGCAACTGAACCCTTGACAAATCATCCGGTAAAAAATTCATCCCCTGTACTTTGCGAAATCGACTTCCCTGCATCTGATCAAATTGCCGAAATCCTCTTTTCCACAGGCACAACGGGAAAATCAAAAGGCATTGTCCTGACCCATGGCAACGACATCGCCTTAGCAGAAAACGTCATGTACGGCGTACAGATGAAAAAAGGCAACGTCGAACTGATCCCCATGCCGCTGAGCCACTCGCATGGACTTCGGCGAACCTACGCCAACCTTGTGATGGGAAACAGCGCCGTTTTTACGGACGGCGTGACGCTACTGAAAAAAGTATTCAATTTAATGGAGCAATACCATGTCACTTCCATGGATCTGTCCCCGAGCATGCTTTCCATCATATTCAAGCTATCCAAAGACCGTCTGGGCGACTATGCCGATCAAATCGATTATATCCAGCTAGGATCTGCCCCGCTGCCAGAAAAGGATAAAATACACCTCAGCCGGATACTGCCGAAAACGCGCCTCTACAATTTCTATGGCAGTACGGAAGCTGGTTGCTCCTGCCTGCTTGATTTTAATTCCATGTCGGGAAAACCGGGCTGCATCGGAAAACCAGCCGTCAATGCCCGCTTTATCGTAGTGGATGAACATCGGAACGAAATCAAATCCTCACCGGATAATCCGGGTTTTCTGGCAAGTGCAGGCTCGATCAATATGAAGGAATATTTTAAAGCGCCTGAACTGACCGCCGCCGCAATGGAAAACGGTTTCATCTATACAAAGGATCTGGGATACATCGATGAGGAGGGCTACGTTTATATGCTGGGGCGCAAGGATGACGTGATTAATTATGGCGGGATCAAGATATCGCCGGAAGAAATCGAAAGCGTTGTCATCCAAAACCCAGCCATCCGGGATTGTGCTTGCATTCCTGTAAAGGACGCCCTGACCGGACAAGCACCGAAGCTTTTGATCGTCCTAGAAGGCAGAGAGAAGCAAGAAGGTAAATTCATGAAAGGGCAGGATGAACGCACTGCAACAGCACAGAGCGACGAAGGCGAATCCAACAGACAAACGGCAAAATTCAGCGGCAAACAAGGGGAGGAATGTAGAACTGAATTGAATGACAGGCTGGCGGCAGAATCTATCGGCAAGCAAGCGACAAAGATTCATGACGGGCGAGAAAAATCCGATAATCACACTGAAATAGAACAAAATAAAAATGCCGCCCCAGCAAATCCCGCAAGCACGCCTGCCATATATGATGAAAAAGCGTTCAAAGCGTTTCTGGCTGCAAACCTCGATGCCAGCAAGCAGCCAAAATATATCGAAATCGTTGACGAAATCCCGCGCACGTTTAATGGAAAAATCAAACGAAATGTGCTTTTAGAACGGGAAAAGAAATCATAATGTAGCGGATCTATGTGGCGAACCTATATAGCGAGCCTGTGAAAAATTAAATTCAGCGGCGAATAAACCGAAACAGGAAATATCGCAAACGATATTTCCTGTTTCATAACGCACTTCCACGACCGGGAGTAACTCAAAATTTCCCAGCCGCAAAGAATTGACTTTATCATTTAAGGTTTGTGCAATCGCAATTCTCTTAAAAAAACGAAAATCTTCATTTTAAGAGAATTTCACCGCATATCCAGCGGAAAAAGAAAGATATACGCGCGATTATGTAAACCTATTCTCTACAATCTCCGCCAAACGACCCTTTATAGAGAAAAACAGCCCTGAAATTCTCTCATTTATTAAAAATTAGCATATATCCAGAGAAAACCCCCCGCCTTTACAGGAAAACAAGGAACAAGCACCCCGATTTTCTCTGAAAAAGCGCTTTATTAAAAAAATAAGAGAAACGACGCAGGTAAAAACAGCGCGCTTCAAAGGCAAAACAAAAGACGGCCTCTAAAGCGCAAGGCAATCGATCATTCCATGATTTTCTCTAAAAGGCTTTGGTACGACACCAGCGTAACATTCCCCATCTCACGGGCAGCCTCCACACAACCGTTTGTAAAACCACTTTTCGCAAATGAATACAACTGCACGTTTTCTGCCAATAAACATAAGCCTGCCTTCATTCATAGCAGTTACACGATACCACGCCATTTTCATTTTATCAATTACGATTTACTTATTTATGATTCACCAAAAAAATGTCCTGCACGTTTCGTCTTCACCAAACCGTACAAGGCACATTTTCCTTTCATTCATTTTTCCCATCCAGCCGCCCTCATCAGCCGTCTATACTAACGATCCGCACCCACATCCCATACTGCCCGAACATTCCAGGCATATTCCAGCCGCGCGCATCCTGAGCATATATCAGCCGCCCGCATCCCCTCAGCATATGCCAGCCAGCCGCGCCCGTGCCATCGGGGCATATTCCGGTCGCACCTAAAATCCCCGATAAATGAACGCGCTCGCATCATATCCCGGACCGTACACGCCCAGAACCAAAACCGCGGCAAAGCCCGCCAAGAGAATCCCCCAGCGAAGCAAGACAGGCATTTCATCCATTGACTGCCGGATTCTAAGACCCTTTTCCTGCTTCCAGCTAATCACAAACCACACTAAACAGCCCAGCAATATCACCACAAAATCCCCGCCGGAAAGACCGAGCGAGAAAAGTGTCCCCACAAAAGGCGCTGTACACGGCTGAAAAATGGATGCATACATCGATAAAGCCGCCGAAAAAGAGACTGCTTTCGGAAACATCCGGCCGATTACAATCAGCGAAAAAGTCCGCAAAACCTGAAACACTTTCCAGCCTTTATGCGCAGTATTGATATGCAAAACCTGCACGGCTTTCTTTAAATACGGTTCTAGCAAAAGCCCCAAAATGATGATCCCGCCATTATACAAACCGTAAGCGATATACTTAAACTCCGCGCCATGCCACAGCCCGATCGTAAGGAACGTCGCCATCTGCGCCACCAGCACCGGGAACAGTTTGCCAATGCGATCCCCGAACACGCTCCGCAAACGCTTCCCCATTTTGCCAAAAAACTTGGAAAGCGAAATTGAGTAAAAGATATAATCCCTGCACCAAAAGCTCAGCGACATATGCCACCTGCGCCAAAACTCAGAAATGCTATCGGAAAAATACGGGCGCATAAAATTATGTCCCATTTCAATCCCCATCATCTGCGCTACGCCCCTGGCAATATCAATGCCGCCGGAAAAATCCGCATAAATCTGGATGGTGTAAAACAGCAGCGCCACCAGCACGATACCGCCGGAATAATCCCCGTAATGCTCAAATACCTGATTGACCAAAATCGCCACCCGGTCAGCGATCACCAGCTTTTTCAAGAAGCCCCACAGCACAAGCTGCATCCCATGTGCCAAATTCGTATAGGAAAACGCGTGTCCCTCGTATAGCTGCCCCGCCAAATGATCATACCTGGCGATCGGGCCTTGTATAATCTGCGGGAAAAACGACATAAACAATGCGAATTTGAGGATATTATGATCCGCCTCAATCTTATTCCTATAAAGGTCAATGATGTACGCCGCCGCCTGGAACGTATAAAAAGAAATACCAAGGGGAATCAAAACGCCCAGATCCGGCGCAATCCCTCCCAGCTTGTCCGCCAGCAATTCCAGGTACACTTTAAAATATTTCAGGAATGCCAGCACGCCAAAATTGCAAATCAGAATCAACGCGGCCGCCCGGCGCTTTTTCTTCTGAACCTTTGCCTTGAGTGCCTTTTTCTCTTCTTTGGAAAGCGATTCCTTATGTGCTGCTAAATAAGATTTGTGCGCCGCATTCTGCGCCCCGATATACCATCCGCCTAAAAAAGTGATCACCGTTGCCGAAAGCAAAAAAACAAACGTTTTCGGGCTGGATATCAAATAAAAGGCATAACTGGCTGCCAACAGAACCAGCCACCTGCCTTTTATCGGGGTCACATAATATGCGCCTATGACGATTGCCACAAACACTAAAAAATAAAACGACGTAAATGCCATTTACTATTACCTCTGATTTTTCCCGGCCGCTTTCACAAGCTGGCCAGTTCCGGTTGCCTTTTGCCAGAACCGTTTTCATCTGGCTTTTGCCAAGACTGCTTCCAGCCTTTCTTCTCCGAGAAGCCTGCTTCAGTCCTTCTTGCCCAGTCTTATTCCTGCGCCTTTGTAATCAGCGTCACCATAGCATCTACTGAATTGAAATTTTCAGGGAGGAGATCCTCTACGGAAATCTCCACATCGAATTCCTCATTGAATTCGCCCACGATGGCGACGATGTCCAAGGACGCCAAAACCCCGTCATCAATCAATGCGGTTTCGTTCGTATAATCGATGTCCGGCCTGATATCCGTCAAAATTTCCAATATTTTTTCTTTCATGACTGTTCTCCATTCTTTCTTTTTTTATTATGCGCTATGCTTTACCGATCTTGATACCTGACCGCACATTTGCGCTTCGCTACACTTTTTCGCTTCTGTATGCTTTTATGCTTTACCGCTGCCGATTCATCCGCCTTGCCCTTTGCCATGCAAAGGCGCACGCTGCCGCCATGTCCTGCGGTTTGCATCCGTGGACATATATGAAAACATTTTAGCACTTATGCTATGCGGAATCAAGGGATAAAACCCTGCGAAACAAAAATGTCGCGGGACGAAAATGCTATGAAGCCATGGCACGTCAAAAGCAGGCGGCCGGAAAAAAGGTTTTCCATAGAATGTTCCATTTAAAAAACTTGTTTCATTTTCAGGGAAAAAGAGATATGATAATAGCAATGACAGTGCCTGAATGGATGGAGGGATCAAAACGACTATGGTTACGACGCTTTTATGGGATGTTGACGGCACGCTGCTCGACTTTGCTGCCGCCGAAAAAAATGCAATCCGAAACCTATTTCAGAAATACGGCTTTGGCAGCTGCTCCGACGAAATGCTGAAGCGGTATTCCCAAATCAATAAAATATATTGGGAACGTCTTGAGAGAAAAGAACTTACCAAGCCGGAAATATTGATTAAAAGATTCGAAGATTTCTTTGATGCGGAAGGGCTTGACGTTACCGTCGCCGCTGAATTTAATGAAAAATATCAATCAAGCCTTGGCGATACGATCGTTTTCTGTGATGATAGCTACAACATCGTAAAATCGCTTTGCGGGAAGGTAAAGCAGTATGTGGTAAGCAACGGAACGATCACGGCGCAATCAAAAAAGCTGCGCCTTTCCGGGCTGGGCGAATTGATGGACGGAATTTTCCTTTCGGAACAGCTTGGCGTCGAAAAACCAGACGTTCATTTTTTTGACCAGGTGTTCGCGGAAATCCGGCCATCAGACAAATCACAAGTGATGATTATCGGGGATTCCCTGACGAGTGATATTCAAGGCGGCAATCATGTAGGAATCACCACTTGCTGGTATAACCCCGAAAACAAACCGCGCCAGGGCAATGTGAAAATCGATCATGAAATAACCGATTTGCACGCAATTTATCGTTTAATTTGACTTGCAAATATTTAGCGTTTTCGTTTGCTTCTGCATATAAAGCAGGGCTTCCACCATCTACCCTGCGGCTCTTGTTCAAGCCTGCCTTTTCCCTAACGAAGAATCATGCGGACGCAGATCAGGCAAAGAAGGCAGACAAGCAGCATCAGCAAGGCACGCTTTGTCGCTACGACGGGCGACTGCTGCTGGGAGGGTCTGCGAAACCGTTCCCTGCGTTTCATTTCAGGCGAATCGTCTTTTTTATCATACATTGTATTCGTCTCCCTTCACTGATCCGGCATTCACCGGCTTTTCCTGCACGCCAAATACAAGCCACCGGCACACCGCTGGGATATACACCTTAGCGGAAACACATTCCTTTGCGCATCCGCTCTATGCACAGCATAACAAAAATCAGGCAAATTGACAACAACATACTGACTCCAAAAAAAATTACATAAATCGTCTAATTTTTCGTTGATGATCTGCAATTGACGCAATATAATAAAACCATGAAGACTCCGCTCATAGATGTATCACTGCAAAATAATTGTGCATCTATGCCATATCGTAATAATGACGAAACAAACCGCAGAAAACAAGGAAAATGGAATAATATAAATTTATCGTATAGATAGGGAGTATGTGGTATGATAACTGTAAAAGATATCATAAATTGCAGTGAAATCACATAAAACAAGCCCCTGCCGGACAAGCCTTTTTGCAAGCTCTATAGGAATTACAATGACCTGGCAGTGCCACAGAAAGCACGCAAAGTGTACCATTAAAAACCTTAGTTCCCGAAACATATGTTGTTATTATTTATAGAAGGAGAAGTGTTATGAAACGGATTTTATTTATTTTTCTAACGGCTATTTTGATGGCATTTTCGCTGTGCGCCTGCTCACCAGAGCCGGTATCCTATACCATGGACGGGGTAACTTACTCCCTTCCCGGCGATTTAACTCTGGAGGAGGACAAAGATACTGCGATCCAGAATGTACTCGACCTAGTGGATGAGGAAGCCACGGAACCCGAAAGCAGCGACGAAACGATTCCTTTTGAAGAAACACTCCGCGATATCAAATATTATTACCACGATGACTATGATGTTTCTGTCATTTCAATGTTTGTCCCGTACAACAACGATGAACTCACCGAATGCATTACTGCCACCTTCGTTTCGGGCGATTATACAGAAGAATATACAAATTTCACCATTGACGGAATCCAGGGAAAACGTGGATATTATTCACGAGAGAGCGGTTCTGATAAAACCACCACAAATGTGATTTACCTATTAAAAGATGGCATTCTGTATAGCTTTGAGATCTACATGCTCACCGATAATGACCTGCCGGAAGGATTCATGGATGATATCATCGATTCGATCAGTTTCACAGATGATGCAGTCGGTATGCAAAACATCTCGTGCGGGGATATCCAATTTACCATTCCCGACAATTACCAGCCATTGACCTTTGAAGCAACCGAAGATGCTTATGATGAACAGTGGTATGGACAGTTCGGAGACCACTATACTGAATTTGGCATATCATACATATTGAGTTCCGAGTACTATGACGCCAGTGCTTCCGAACTTGCAGATCTGCTTTCTGATGTGTATGACCTTGAAACGTATGAACGCTCTTCATCCGACTGTAACTTGGGGACATGCGAATTCATTGCAGGAAATAACGCCGATGGGGAAGTATGCATCGCCGCCCTGCTGGATTATAGCGGGAAAATATATTGGTTTGAAATGTTGTTTGCCGAACAAGCTGATCCACAGCTTCTGATGCCGATCATCAATTCCGCAGTGCAGAAATAGACATCGCCAAAAACAACATTTTATAGCGGCGTTGTCGCTTCATTTACCATGTGGCTTGATACAAATTTCGCTTATCCAAAAGAAAAGCTTATGAAGATGATCATGGATATTGACAGGATTTCGGACAGCCTCTATCAATAAACAAATCAGGGAAGTGGAGTAAGCGCCGTAAATTTACGAAAAGAAAATTGCGCCAAAATCAAAATCCCCATTGACTTTAACGCCTCTTGCTCTTTATACTTTAATTTGCACGTACAAACAAAGGAGGATATATGCACAGGCAAAGCCACGGGCGAAATGCCGCATATACATATCATCAGCTATGAAAAAATATAAAGGTCAAATTGCACTTCTAGGGGCAGCGATTATCTGGGGATCTGCTTTTATCTTCCAAAAAATGGGCATGGATCACATCGGACCATTCACCTTCGGCATCCTGCGCTTTACATTGGGATCTTTGGCACTGCTTCCGGTGATCTGGATCACCAAAAAAATCAATGACAAAAAGCCTGTCGAAACGCGGAAAGAAATCACGCCTTGGAAGGATAAAACGCTTCTTGTCGGTGGGTTTCTCTGCGGGCTTGCAAGTTTTGTCGCAGGCTCTTTGCAGCAGGTCGGAATCGTTTACACCACCGCCGGAAAGGCGGGCTTCATCACGAGCATGGATATCGTCATCGTGCCGATCTTCATGCTGCTTTTAAAACAAAAAATAGCCAAAGCCACATGGCTGGGGATTGCGATCGCCCCAGTCGGGCTTTGGCTGCTGTCCATAACCGATGGCTTCACGATCGCCAGAGGTGATGCCTTCGTCATGGGCTGTGCTGTCGCATATTCGTTTCAGATTTTGCTGATCGATCACTATTCTGAACGAGTGGACGTGCTCAAGCTGTCATTTATTCAATTTTTCCTTTCAGGCATTTTTTCCATCCTGCCCGCAATTTTAATAGAGACCATTGAAATACAGGCGATCATCGATTGCGCCGTACCGATTCTGTACGTTGCGTTCCTCGAAGTAAGCGTAGCTTTCACCTTGCAGGTCATCGGGCAAAAGTACACGAGCGCCGCCAGCGCCACGATCATCATGAGCCTGGAATCGGTATTCGCAGTCTTATGCGGCACGCTTTTCCTTGGTGAAAGCATGACCGGGCGTGAAACGGCCGGATGCATCATTATGTTTGCGGCATTTATCATCACGCAGCTTCCAGAGATGGATCTAAAGCTGCCGCAAAGAAAGAGCAAGCAAAACGGCAGCTAGCTTTGCGACGCGGCAGCTCGGCTGGCCTGCATCTTCGGTGCGGCGGCTCAGCGACTTCTCTGCGGCCCGCAAAGATCCTTTCAGCTTCGATCATCGAAAACACAGTCTTTGCGATAACGGATTCGCAATCGTTGCCGCCATGTTTATGTTGCAGTCCGTAGCCACCCTAATCGAACCGCCGTTTACGCGATCGCTACCCAATCAATCGAATTCGACCAAATCATTAAAATCCATAAATGCACGGGATATATGATGTAAAACAGCCACTTTGCGATTTTGCTGTCGTTTCCCCTACGTCCGGAATAAAGAAAGATGGGAATCAAAACAGCTATCATCGCCCATTCATTGCTAAAGCACAGCGTGGCATACAGCGATATTCCCGTCCCGCCACTATAATAGCTAGCCAACGCTTTCACAAACAATAACGCCGACCAGATCGCCACGCCAGCGCAAATCCATGATTTTTTACCACGGCAAAAGTAAAAGACGAATAACAGCGGCAACAAATAAATCGACCCTTCACAAAACGGAATTGATAGAACCGATAATCCGATAACGAGTATCAGATATCCATATCGTTTAACATCACAACTCGTCCTCATTTCTCGACCCGCCTGCGCTTTTCGGTTTTTCCCAGCCTTCTGGCTCAACTTGGCATTCTGATCCGCCTTTGCTCTCCAGCTTTCCTGAATTTTTTGCACGAACTTTAAAAGAAGCAAATAAACCGCCAGCGTAAGAAAAATGTTATTTCCCTCCATCAGCGAATAAAAATCTATTTCCTCTATCATATCATTGACAGAAAGGAATACACAATTAATCGTGACATTCCCGCCCAGCATGATCATCGCAAAGGAAAAAACACGTAAAAAATATTTTTTCCAGCTATGCGTATGATAAAATCCCTCCACTAAAAAATAGACAAACAACGGTGCTACGAAGCGTGGAAGCAAGCTAATCCACGCAGAACCTACGTCAAGATATGAATGAACATGGTCGATAACCATAAACACCAACGCCACCATTTTTAACGTAAATTCAGAGCAGCCGCCATCTTTTTGATTCATTGTAAGGCAATCACTATCTCTCTCGGCCATCAAAAAACACCCCTTCTCCATTTTATTTCACCCAATTACAAATATATCTTAATCTGAACCACAAAGCTCATCGTCATATGCATTTATCACGGTGTTGCTGTGCGGCGCAAAATATTGCGCCGCACACTTTCAAAAAACCAGATTTGCCTCCACACGATTCCGGCGGCTCACACCTCGCTGCATCACTTCTTGACAATCCCATAATACAGCCTTGCCGTCAGCAGGTACACCACCGTGTAAAAAATCCCAAACACCAGGAAACATCCGATCGTACAGTAAGCGAACAAATGCAGGTTAAACAAATTCAGCAGCATCATGATCCGCGCCATAAACGGAAATTCGAATGCCACATGAATCCCCGCCGTTACCAGCGGCAGGAAGAATACGATCAAAATCTGCGCGCTGATCGATTTTTTTACCTCCTGATGGCTCATCCCCACATTTTGAAGGATCTCAAACCGTTTCTTATCCTCATAGCCTTCCGTGATCTGCTTGTAATACATGATCAGCACCGTGGCCATGATGAACAGGATACCGAGAAATATGCCGATAAAAAACAATCCGATGAAATCCGCCCCATAAGATTTTTTTTCGACAGAACGACACGTAAGCGCCGCAGATGTATCGGTATTTGTATTATAAACCTGATCGCAAGCCCTATGGTAAGCTGCACTGACCGCTTCCGTAAACTCAGCCGCATCAGCATTCCCATCCTCACCAGCAGCATCAGCTCCGTTCTTTGCCCCGGCCGCAACGCGTTTCACATCAGCCATATAATGCGATTCAATATAAGAGCTGTATTCTCCATAAACCTCCCGTTGCTTGGCATCCAGCTTATCGATCACATCCATATCCCGCACAACGATAAAATAGCCAGAAGTAAGATTCGCCACCATATTATCGTTTTTCATGAAATCATCCAATGTCTTTTTAACGGTAAAGTCCTGTTCCAGCACGTGAAAGACCTTATCCTTCATCGGCACCTTGCCGGAATACACCAGCACTTCTCCATCCGCAAGCGACTCCGAAGTTCCCATCGACTCGTTATAATCCGCAAGCGGGACGAAACAGAGCGATCGAAGCTGATTAAATGCCCGGATACTTGTAGTGATACTTGCTGTATCCGGATTAACCACAAAGGCACTCTTTTCCTTGTCATAAACAGTCGTGATGCTCAATTCACGATACTTGACCGGATTGACGACCGAGAGACCTTCATCCGCAAACGACTGCTCGATCATCTGGATATTGCTTTCGATCGTCGGATCATCCGCTTTCGTTGTCATCGATAGTTCAGCCGGATAGCGCATCTTAAACGAATCATCGAGCCCCAGGTACATGGACAGGACTGCCGAAATCATCACCAGCACCATCGTGGAAAGAATGCAGATATTGGCAAGCCCAACCGCATTACGTTTCATGCGGTACATCATGCCGGACACGCTGATAAAATGCTTCGTTTTATAATAATACCCCTTATTTTTACGCAAAATTTTCAAAAATGCGATGCTTCCCGCCGTAAAAAGCAAGTATGTGCCGATGATAACCAGAATCACCGCTACGAAAAACAAACCAACGGCGGCAATTGGATTTTTCGTCATCACCGCGATCACATAACCGCTGGCCAAACAGATAAAGCCTAACAATGCGATCAGCCACCTGGCCTTCGGCTCGCGCTCGCCCACATTATCGCTCCTCAGAAGCTCTACCGGCTTTGCCCTTCTGATCTGCCACATGGAACTTGCCAGCATGAGACAGAAAATGACCCCAAATAAGATAAAGCTTTTGCGGATCGCACTGGCAGAAACATAAAATCCCAACGGAATCGCAGCATCAAACAAGCGCATGATAATCAAATACATCAAGCGGTCAAGCAATATCCCCGCTAAAATCCCCAGCACCGTAACGATCAGGAATACATAAACCGTCTCCAAACCTATGACCCTTACGATGTGGCGCTTTTCCATACCGAGAATATTGTAAAGCCCAAACTCGTTTTTCCTCCGTTTGGTCAGAAAACTATTGACGTAAAAGAGAAAGATAAAGGCAAAAATCGCTACGATCGTCTGCCCCATCCCCATATAAGACTGGATCACATTGCCGCCCCACAGATCGCTCATTCCTTCATTGTCCGCCAGTGAGCAGACGATATAAAAGATGGCAACGGTCACGATACAGGAAAGCATATATGGAATAAACGTTTTTCGATTCTTTTTAAGATTGGTAAAGGCCATCGCCGGATACAACCTAGTCATCCAGACCACCGCCCCTCCTGGCTTCGAGCCCGGCATTTACGCTGCCAGCCCCACTCCGTGCCGCCATCATGGTCAGCGTATCAGAAATCTTGCCGAACATTTCTTCCGAAGTTGCTGACGCCCGGTACATCTGATGGAAAACCGCTCCATCGCTGATAAAAAGCACACGGCTTGCGTGGCTGGCTGCCTTGACCGAATGCGTCACCATGAGAATCGTCTGACCGTCCCCATTGATGTCATTAAACAGCTTCAAAAGCGCATCAGCGGAGCGGGAGTCCAGCGCACCCGTCGGCTCATCAGCCAAAACCAGCTTCGGCGAAGTGATCAACGCCCTGGCAACCGCCGCCCGCTGCTTTTGCCCGCCGGATATCTCATAAGGATATTTGAACAGGATATCCGTGATGCCCAGCTTCGCTGCAAGCGGCGTGAGCAGCTTATTCATCTCGTGGTAACGCTTCCCCGATAGCACCAGCGGCAGAAAAATATTATCCTTGATATTAAACGTATCCAGCAGGTTGAAATCCTGGAAAACAAAGCCCAGGTTATTCCGCCGGAATGCCGACAAATCCTTTTCATTGATTGCGGTAATGTCCTTTCCTTCCAGAAGCACCTGCCCCCTGGTCGGGCGATCCAGAGCCGCCAGGATATTTAAAAGCGTGGTCTTGCCTGAACCGGATTCCCCCATGATCGCCACATACTCGCCCGCTTCTACAGAAAAGCTCACGTTCGAGAGTGCCTGTACAGTGTTCCCGCCAAACCGGGTCGTATACACTTTTTTTAAATTGTTAACCTCTAAAATTGCCATTTGGTATTCCTCCTTTTCTCTTGATGCTTTGAGAATACCAAAAAATAAACCCCCCAGCCATCGCTTTGCCTTACGTTTTTCCCTCTAACCTTTCATTTTTGAAAGATTGGATACGCGCCGCAGCAGGCGGGGCGAAATGCGGTTGGCAAGCTGCCGCGGCAACGCAGGGCGCACCAGCAGGACATTGTGCTGATGCATTATCGCGTTAATGCATTGCTGTGCCAATCCACCGCCGCATTATCATCATTCCATAATCGTGCGCTGCTGCTCCATCACAAGGACCACCTTCGTCCCAACGCCGACCTGCGACGAAATAAGAAGCTTATGCGACAGCCGTTTTAAAATTTCCTTGCAAAGATACAGCCCCAGCCCCGTAGACTTCTTGTCCAGCCTTCCATTGTATCCCGTAAAGCCCTTTTCCCCGATCCTGGCGATATCCTCCGGTGCGATGCCGATTCCCGTATCCTCGATCACAAAGGACATGCCGTTTTCCACATAAATGGAAATGCTGCCCTTTTTCGTATATTTAAGGGCGTTCGAAAGAAGCTGCTCGATCACGAACTGCAACCATTTTTCATCCGTGATAACCTTCAAATCAAACGGCTCGATATTGAGGGAAATTTTTTTCGCGATAAAAAGCGGCGCATATTTTCTGACAGCCTGCTTGACGATGGCGTCCAAATCATATTCCTTGATCAAATAATCGGTATGGTCGGATTCCAAGCGGGCATACGACAGAACCATCTCCACATACTGCTCGATCTTAAACAACTCAAGACGCAGCGGGGAATTGCGGTCCTGCTCGTCTAACAGCAAGTGCATCGCGGCAATCGGCACTTTGATCTGATGAACCCACATCGCATAATAATCATTCATGAAATTCCGAAAGTTCACCGTTTCATTCGTGATCCTGTTCTGGTTTTCAAAAAGCTGCCTGACTAAATTCTGATAATCGGATTCGAGCGCATTGCGCGCAGGCGGCATATCATGCAGCGAAAAATTTATGCTTCCCGTCAAATCCGCCAATACGAGCCGTATCCGATAAAACTTCGCAAAATCAAGGATTCCGAAAATCACTCCGATCACGGCGCAAATAAACGCCGCATACAGCACCGCATCATAACGAATCTGATGCAGCGCAAAAATCCCAGCAAAAATAAGTATAAAAATAACTGACAGCACGATGAGTTTTACTTTGCTTTTCATGTACGCTGCCAGGCATTCGAGAAACAACGGTCTTTTCATTCGATAATATACCCAATCCCTTTCTTTGTTTTGATAAAATCTTCAATACCGGCCTGAGCCAACGTTTTCCTAAGCCTCGTAACATTGACGGACAACGTGTTTTCGTCCACGAAGCTATCCGTTTCCCAGAGCTTATTCATCAAGGCATCCCGGCTCACCACCTGTCCCTTCTGCTCCATTAAAACCGTCAGTATCTTGTTTTCATTCTTGGAAAGATCTACCTTGCGGTCTTCAAAATGGACGATGCACGCGGCGCTGTCCAGCACAACGCCCTGATGAGAAAGGAGGTTTTCCTGCTGCGCATTAAAGTCGTAGGTGCGCCGAAGGAGCGCTTGGATTTTCGCCAAAAGCAAATCCAAATCAAACGGTTTCGATACGAAATCATCAGCACCCATATTGATTGCCATCACGACATTCATATTATCACCCGCAGAGGAAATAAACATGATCGGGACTTTAGAAATCCGCCTGATTTCATTGCACCAGTGATAGCCGTTGAAAAAAGGCAGGGAAATATCCAAAAGCACAAGCTGCGGACAAAATGCAGTAAATTCCGCCATCACATTCCGCAAATCGCCGCAGATTCCGGCTTCAAATCCCCAGCTGCAAAGCTTGTCTGCGATCGCTTCTGCAATCACATCATCATCCTCCACGATAAAGATCCTGTACATACGCTTAAATCACCTTCGTTCGCTTTCCAAAAGTTCGTTATAAGCCTTCCTGCTCAGCGGATATTTATATAACGCTGCCGCTGACAGGAGAAGAAAGACAACCGGAATAATCGTCCCACTGTTTTCGATCCAAAGTTGCGCCCTCACGCTCTGCATGGCTGCTTCCCCATCAAAGCCACCAGCCTCCAAAATCAAGCCGAGAAGCTGGCTGCCGATTCCGGTGGCCATAGCTTCCACAAGACCCTGGAAGGAAAGGATCGTCGCCGACCTGTGCCTCCCGTTTTTAATCCTGTCATACTCACAGATATCATAAAAAGTGCCGGGAATGATCTGCCAATAGATCGTCGTGCATACGACGGAAAAAAAGAGATACGTAAGCAATTCCGCAACAGGCGGCAACATGACAAACCGAATGAAACACATACCGATACAGCCGAATACATAAAAACCGATCAATGCCTCCCGCCTGTCGAATGCGGCGATCATCTTCGCCACGATTGGAATCAGCGCAGTAGAAAACAGCACACGCAGCAGCATGCTCCCCGAAACTTCAGTTGCCGAAAGCCCCATATTATACGTCAATACATACACCAAATCCGATGTGATCAAAGTGTAAGCGATCAACGCAAACGAGCTGGATGCGACCAAATACTTCATTGGTTTGAGCTTAGCAACAGAGATATATTCTTTGAAAATATTCGCTGCTTCCTTTTTGAAAGAACGCGTTTTTTTTCGCGGCGGTACGCTTTCTTTCGACAGCCCTGCGTCTTCCATCTGCACAGCCGCATCACCTTCTGTCTGCACTTTACCAGTGTTTCCCTGCGGTAAAATCGCAATATCTTTATGCTTCGCCGCCGCTACAGTGACGATAATGCTGGCAAAAGTAATCAGCCCTAAAAGAACTGCGGTAAGCGACCATGCCTGACCTTGGCTCATCCCATAGCTTTGAAAAAAATCAACGATGATCGTCGGCAAGACCATGGCAAGCGCACTGCCAAACATATTGAAAAAGGAACTCCACAGCCGGAGAACAGTCCTGTCATCAT